>CAIYZX010000208.1 GCA_903930745.1 uncultured Chloroflexota bacterium
CTCGCCGCGCGGCACGCCGGCGCCATGCTCTCCGGGCGCGGCGTGGTGGTGCTGATCTCGGACCTGCTGGACCCCTCCGCGGACCGCGTGGTGCGCGAGCTGGCGGCGCAGGGCTCGGAGCTGATCGTGCTCCACACGCTCTCCCCGGACGAGCTGGATCCGCCGCTCGAAGGCGACCTCAAGCTCGTGGACAGCGAGTCCGGCGAGGGCATCGACGTGACGCTGGACCTCGCCACGCTGGACGCGTACAAGGCGCGCCTCGCCGCCTGGCAGGAGGAGCTGGAGGACACCGCGAAGAAGCGGCGCGCCTCATACGTGCCCCTCTCCACGTCCACGCCGCTCAACGACCTCGTCTTCGCCGAGCTCCGGCGCCGGCGCGTGGTGGGCTGAGCCATGCCGTTCCTCGCACCCCTCGCGCTGGCCGGGCTGCTCTTCCTGCCCGTCGTCCTGGCGATGTACATGCTCAAGCTCCGCCGCGACGAGGCGGTGGTCCCGTCCACGCTCCTCTGGCAGAAGCTGGTGGCGGACGTGGAGGCGAACGCGCCCTGGCAGAAGCTCCGCCGCTCCCTGCTTCTCTTCCTGCAGCTGCTGCTCGTCGCCATCCTGGCGTTCCTGGCCGCCCGTCCGTTCATCGAGCGGCCGGCGGGTCTCGCCGGCGACATCGTCCTCGTCGTGGACACGTCCGCGTCCATGTCCGCCACGGACGTGGCGCCCTCGCGCCTCGAGGCGGCGAAGCTTGCGGCGCTGGACGCGCTCAAGGAGCTGCCCGCTGGCGGCACGGTGAGCGTGATCGCGGCTGGGCGCACGGCCCGAGTGGTCAGCAACGGCACCACGGACATGGGCGCGATCAAGCAGGCGGTCATGTCCATCACCGCCACCTCGGACGTGGGCGACCTGGGTGACGCCCTGCGCCTCGCCTCCGCGCTGGCCGCCCGTAGCGGTGACGCGGAGATCGTGGTGGCCACCGACGCAGCCCTCGCCAACCCGCCCAAGGGCGCGCTCCGGGCGCCGGTGCGCGTGCTCCAGGTGGGCCGCGACTCCCGCAACGAGGCCATCGTGGCGCTCGCGGTCCGCACCGCCTCGTCCGGGCTCTCGCACTCGGCGTTCATCTCCATCGCCAACCTGGGCATGGGGATGGCCGAGCGGCGCATCGAGCTGTACGCGGACGGCGTGCTGCGGGACTCCCGGTCCATCATCCTGGACCCGCAGCGCAAGACGGACCTGAGCATCGACGACATCGACGACCCGGACCACCCGGCGTCGGTCATCGAGGTCCGGCTCGTGGCAAAGGACCCGGAGGCCGCCGGGGCCGCGGATCCACTGGCGCTGGACGACCGCGCCTGGGCCATCGTCCCGCCGGCGCACCTGCGGACCATCCTGCTTGTGGGGGCCGGGGACCCGTATCTCGAGACCGCGCTGTCGTACCTCCCGGACACGGAGCTCTACGGCGTCACGCCGGACAAGTACGGCGCGGCGACGAAGGTGGAGCTCTTCGACCTCGTGATCTTCGAGGGCTACCTGCCCGCGGAGCTGCCGGCAAAGCCGATCCTGGCGATCGCGCCCCCGAAGACCTCGCCGCTGGGCACGGTCACCGGCACGCTCACGAACCCGGGGCTTGGCGCCCTGGACACCACCGATCCCATCCTGCGCTACGTGGACCTGTCCACGGTGCACGTGGGCGAGGCGCAGAAGCTGGAGCTGCCGGCGTGGGCCCGGCCCGTCATCCCGGGCCCGGGCACCAGCCCCCTGCTCTACTCCGGGCTCCTGGACGGGCGTCCCGCGGCGGTCATCGCCTTCGAGCCCCGCAAGTCGGACCTGCCGCTCCAGGTGGCATTCCCCATCCTGCTCGCGAACCTCACGGGTGAGCTGCTGGGCGGATCCGAGACGCCGGTGGACGCGGTGGCACCCGGCACGCCCGTGACGCTGACGATCCCCGGCGGCGCCATCGGCGTGCGCGTGGAGAAGCCGGACGGGACGGTCGACGAGCTGGTCGCGCCGCAGGAGGGCGCGGGCTCCGTGGTCTTCTCCCGCACAGAGCAGGTGGGCGTCTACACGGTGACCCCCATGGCGGA
>CAIYZX010000209.1 GCA_903930745.1 uncultured Chloroflexota bacterium
CCGGCAGGCGTCCAGCCAGACGTCCGGGAACGGCTTGCCCCTCCCCAGGTCCGCGCCGGACGCGACCACCGTGAAGCAGTCGAGGAGACCGGCGCCGCCGAGCGCCACCCGGACCAGCCACGCCGGCGTGTTGGACGCCACCGCGAGCGGGACCAGGCCGCGGAGCGCATGGACCAGCTCCCGGGCTCCGCGCCGGACGCCGGGACCGGCCGAGTACAGGTCCCGCATGATCTCCAGCAGCTCCGCCTGGAGGGCGGCGTGCGCGTGCTCCCGGCCAAGGCGCCTGGCGTAGACGGCAACCGACTCCGCCACCGACCGGCCGTGCGTCTCGAGCGCATCCGCCTCCGTGTGCGTGCCGCCGTGGCGCTCGAGGAGGATGCGCTCGGCGTCCACCCAGAGGGGCTCGGAGTCGATCAGGAGCCCGTCCATGTCGAACAGGATGGCGGCGTGGGAGCCGGGCACGACGGGCGGGGCGCCGGGACCATGGGTCCACGGCGCCCCGATCGGCGCACTCGAGCGCTCTCCGCTCACTCGGGAGGGAGCTCCTTGTACACGAGGTCGATGTCGATGCCCTGGCCGCGCCGGATCACCTTCGCGCCGAAGTACACGACAAGGCCCACGATGACGATCATCGCGATGAACGAGGGGACCCACCAGAGGTTGTCCGGCGAGCCGATCGCCAGGGGCGGGTAGGTCACGACGCACCAGGTGAGGAACACCATGGCCAGGATCGCCAGCGGCGAGACGATGTACAGGACCGGGATCCCGCCAAGCTTCACGTTGGCGGGGGAGGCCTGGTAGAGGTCCGCCCGGCGCGTGGGGAAGAGCATGGCGGCAACCGCCACGATCACCACGCAGACCACACCGGCCAGGACGCCGAGGGCGAGCCAGGTGTTGAAGTCCGTTGACCAGATGGACCAGGCGAGCATCGCCGTGACGATGCCCATGACCACGAGGATCGCCGGGACCGGTGAGTGGGTGCGGTCGCTGACCGAGGACAGCCGCTCCGGGAGCAGCCGGTCGAACGACCAGGCGAACACTGTCCGGATGGGCATGAAGGTGTTGCCCACCATCGCCGGGAGGCTCCAGAACAGGAACGATCCGACGATCAGGATGGTGAGGGCCGGGACGTTGTACACGAGTGCCGCGAGCACCTGGTAGAAGGCACCGCCCGGGATCGCGTAGCCGCTGTCCGCCGTGTTGGCGGCAACCACGAAGTCAAACCCGGTGACCTTGAACAGGAGGGCCGCGCCGAGGGCGATGAAGAGGACGTCCCAGACCAGGGCGCCCACCATGATCGTCATCTGGCGGCTGCGGTTCATGGCGCTCTTGAGCTCGCCGGACAGGTAGACGGACCACCAGTTCCACATCATGAACGTCATCACGACGAAGATCGCCGGCAGGGTCATGTCCATGTTGCCAAGCTCCGGCTGGATCCCGGCAACGCCCGCCTTGGCGATCACGTCGGCCATGGTGCCGCCGCCCTGCGCGGTGTTGAGCGCGTCGAAGTTCTGGCGGAACTGGTCCGGGGAGCCGAACGCGAGGCACACGAACGCGACGAACGTGCCCACCGAGGCGATGATCCAGAAGATGTTCTGGAACCGGAAGGTGGTCTTGGTGCCGGCGACCAGGATGACCGTCATCAGCGCGATCATGGAGAAGCCGCCAAGGAAGGTCCACACCTTGTCCGTCTGGAACGCGGTGCCCCAGTCGGTAAGGGCCTGGATGCCCAGCATGGCTCCGAGGCTGGTGAGCACCGGGCCGAGGGCGAGCACGGCGAAGTACCGGGCCCAGAACGTCGCGCCGATCATCGCCGACAGGGCGGCGCCGAAGTTGGAGACCAGCGCCACGGGCGGCGAGATGATGCGGCTGACCCAGACGTAGTCGCCGCCGGTTCGCGGCATGCTGGAGGCAAGCAGCGACATCATCACCAGCACGGGGATGTTGATCACGGCGCAGATCAGCGTCACCGCGACGAAGTCCGCCTTCGGAAACGCCGACAGCGCCCAGAAGATGCCGAACGCGAGCGTGGCGCCAACCGGCGCCGAGAACACCGCGTTGAAGATCGTTGCGTCGAGCGCGGATGCCTCGCGGACGAGACCCGTGCTCTGGCGGACGAAGAGCCCTCCTCGACCGCCGGGTGCGCTTGCCACCTGGGTTCCTCCGATCCTTCCTCCGGACCACCCGCTTGACGCGGGTTGCGTGTCCATCGGATAGTCGAACATAACCGAACATGCTTCGTCAACCGATGTTGTGACTGGGGATCCCCCTCGATGTCCGATCCTGAACGCGATCGCGCCGGCGGGCCTGCGCGGCGGACCCCTCGCGCCGGCAGCTCGCGCCCGCGCGTCCCGGTGGACCGGCGCCACCTGATCCTGGAGCGGGTCGCCGACGAGCAGACGGTGCACGTTGGGGACCTGTCACGGGAGCTGGGCGTCTCCGAGATGACGATCCGGCGGGACATCCGCAGACTGGAGCGCGATGGCTTCCTGCGGCAGACCTACGGCGGCGCAACGGCGCACCTGACACGGTCGCTGGACGTCGCGTTCAACGCGCGGGCGCTGCAGCACACGCGCGAGAAGCGGCTGATCGGTCTTTCGGCCGCGCCGATGCTGGATGGCGCCAGGATCGCGTTCCTGGGCGTCGGCACCACCGTGGAGCAGCTTGCCCGCCACCTGCGGGCGGACCCGGAGCTCACGGTCGTCACCCCGTCCCTCCCAACCGCCAGCCAGCTTGGCACGCGGGCGCTGCGCACCGTCATCCTGGGCGGCTCGGTCCGCAGGGACGACCTCACGGCCACGGGCCCCATCGCCGTGGCCACCCTCGCGCGCTACCGGTTCGAGGTCGCCGTCATCGGCGCCGCCGGGTACTGCGCGCGGTGGGGGATCACGGAGCACGCCGACGACGAGGCGGAGATCCAGCGCGTGGCCATCGCCCGAGCGGAGCGGGTGATCCTCCTCGTGGACGGCTCCAAGGTTGGGACGGCGACGGCCGCCGTCGTCGCCCCTGCCACCGCCGTGCACACCCTGGTCACGGACGCCTCCGCGCCGCCGGCAGAGCTGGACGAGCTCCGAGCCGCCGGCGTCAGGGTGGTCTTGGCCGGCGCCGACCGTCCCACCCACCCGCCGGCCTCCCCGGCCCCGGCGACCTCCGCCCACAGCAGCCCCAGCAGAAGGAGCTAGCACCATGGACCTCCTCGAGAAGACCTTCGGCGTCCGCAAGCCGGTGATCGCAATGCTCCACCTGCCCGGACTGCCCGGCCGGCCCTGGCATGACGCCGCCGCCGGGGTGGGCAAGGCCGTGGATGTCGTTGGGCGCGACCTCGAGGTGCTCCAGGACGCCGGCGTTGACGGCGTCCTCTTCTGCAACGAGGCGGACCTCCCCTACCAGCTCAAGGTCGGTCCGGAGATCGTGGCCGCCATGGCCTCCGTCGTGGGCCAGCTACGGCGCGATGTGCGGGTTCCGTTCGGCGTGAACCTGCTGTGGGATGCCATCGCCAGCCTCGCGGTCGCGCGCGGCGTGGGTGCGACGTTCGTGCGCGAGGTGATGACCGGCGTCTACGAGAGCGACCTCGGGATGATCGAGCCGTCCATCGGGGAGATCGCAGGCTACCGTCGGGCGATCGGGGCGACGGACGTGCTGCTCTTCGACAACATCGCGCCGGAGTTCGCGTCGGCGATCGGGCGGCGATCGGTAGCGGACCGCGCGAAGGGCGCGGCGTTCATGGGCATGGACGCCATCCTCATCAGCGGGGCGGCCGCGGGGACGCAGTTCGCCATGAGCGACCTCGAGGAGGCCAAGGCTGCGGCGCCCGCCACGCCCATCATCGCGAACACGGGCGTCCGCGCCGACTCCATCGGCCGGATCTTCAGGGTGGCGGACGGGGCCATCGTGGGCACCAGTCTCAAGCGAGACGGCGTGACCTGGAACGAGGTTGATCCCGCCCGCGCCGCGGCGCTGGTGGAGGCCGCCGCCGCGGCACGCGCGGCTGCCGCCTGAGCCGGCGATGGGACGCAGGACGAAGGTCTACTTCGCAACGGACCTCCATGGGTCCAGCAAGTGCTTCCGCAAGTTCCTCAATGCCGGGCCCGCCTACGGTGCGGACGTGCTCGTGCTGGGTGCGGATCTCGCCGGCAAGGCGATCCAGGGGATCACCCGCGGCACGGGCGGCCACTGGCACGCACGCTTCATCGGCACGGATCACGACGTGCGCGATGGCGCCGAGCTCGACGCCCTGGAGAAGCTCATCGAGGATCACGGCTACTACCCGTATCGAGCGGAGCCCGGCGAGCTGGAGGCGCGGCAGCAGGAAGGCACGCTGGATGCGCTCTTCCTTGACCTGATGACCGCCCGCCTGCGCGCCTGGATGCAGCTGGCGGACGAGCGCCTTCGGCCGCGCGGGATCCCGCTCTTCGCGATGCTGGGCAACGACGACCCGGTGGAGCTGGGAGCGGTGCTGGATGCCGCGCCGTGGGCGGTGCACGCCGAGGGAAGGGTCGTGCAGCTGGACGACGATCACGAGATGATCTCGTGGGGCTGGGCCAACATCACGCCGTTCCAGTCGCACCGCGAGCAGCCGGAGGCGGCCCTGGGCGCGTCCATCGAGGCGATGACCACCCGCCTGCGGGACCCGGCACG
Source organism: uncultured Chloroflexota bacterium (assembly GCA_903930745.1). Lineage (GTDB taxonomy): Bacteria > Chloroflexota > Limnocylindria > Limnocylindrales > CSP1-4 > CAIXZV01. The sequence continues at coordinate 4,639 of CAIYZX010000209.1, forward strand.
CGCGGTGTTCAACCTCCACGTCCCGCCGATGAACAGCGGCCTGGACGAGGCGCCGGTGCTGGACGCCACCCTGACCGTCCAGCAGCAGCTTGGCCAGGTCAGGTTCGGGCCGGTTGGCAGCACCGCGGTCCGGGAGGCCATCGAGCGGGTCCAGCCCCTGCTCTCGCTGCACGGTCACATCCACGAGTCCGCGGCCATCAAGCGCATTGGACGCACGATCGCCATCAACCCGGGCTCCGACTACTCCACGGGCGCGCTGAACGGAACGCTCGTCACGCTGGAGCGGGACAAGGTGGCAACCCACCAGCTGGTCCGCGGATGAGCGGACGGCAGGACGTCCTCGTCGCGATCGACGTTGGCACCTCCGGGGCACGGGCAGCCGCCTTCGACCTCGCGGGCGACCGGTTCATGGAGGTGCGGCGCCCGTACGCGTCGCACTCGCCACGACCCCAGTGGGTGGAGCAGTCCGCCTCCGCATGGCAGAGCGCCTCGCTGGCCGCGCTTGCGGGCCTGGTCGCGGGCCTTGGACCCCGCCGTCGTGTCCACGCCATCTCGCTGACCGGCCAGTGCCCCTCGGTCGCGCTGCTGGACGCCCGGGGCCGTCCCGTGGGACCCGGGCTGACGTACCGCGACAACCGGGCCGAGGCGGAGGCGGCGTGGATGCGCGAGCGCCTCGGCGACGCCTGGATCCACGACCGCACGGGGCACCAGGCCGCGGCGTTCCACGTCGCGCCAAAGCTGCTCTGGGTCCGGCGGCACCAGCCGGACCGGTGGTCCAGGGTGCGCCTGGCGCTGCAGCCCCGCGACCTGGTCGTCCTCGCGCTCACCGGTGAGGCCGTCACGGAGGGGTCGCACGCCGCCGCCACGCTGTGCCACGACCTGCGCGGTCACCGCTGGGATCCGGAGATCCTGGACGCGCTGGAGCTGCCGGCCACGATCTGGCCGCGCCTTGGGCGAGCGGACGAGGTGGTTGGCACGCTGCGGCCGGCCGTCGCCCAGCAGGTGGGGCTGCCACCCGCAACCCCCGTGGTGCTGGGCGGCGCGGACAGCCAGGCGTGCGCCTTCGGTGGCGGCGTGATCTCGGCCGGACCCGTCTCGGAGATGGCCGGGTCGTCCACGTGCCTCAACGCGGCCGTCGATCGGCCACTGGACGTCATGGCCGTGACCCACTATCCCCATGTCACGGGGGCGGGCTTCACGACGGAGACCGGCATCAACACCACCGGGTCCACGGTCACCTGGGTGGCGGACCTGCTCTACGGCGGCCGCCGTGGAAGGGCCGGCGCCCGTGACTTCGCGGCGCTTGACCGGGAGGCGGCGGCGGCTCCCGCCGGGGCGGACGGCGTGCTGCTGGTCCCGGTCCTCGCCGACGGCGAGCGCACGGACCCGTCGCTGCGCGGGGCGCTGACGGGCCTGTCCCTGCGACACGGCCGGGGCGTGCTGGCGCGCGCGGCACTGGAGGGCGTTGCCTACGCGATCCGGGAGCAGCTTGACCTGCTCGTCGCAGGCGGCCAGCCCGTGACCGAGCTCCGCGTCTCCGGCGGCGACACCCGCCTTGGCGCGTGGAATCGCGTCAAGGCGGACGTGACCGGCATCCCGGTCATCACGATCCCCGGGGACGCCGCGGTCACGGGCGTCGCGATGCTCGCCGGGATTGGCGCCGGGCTCTACAGGGATGCCGCCGCCGCGATCTCCGCCTGTGTGCACCCGGATCCGGCGATCGACCCGGACCAGGCGCATGCGGACCGCCACGCGGCAGGCTTCGCCGCCTACCGTGACCTGGTTGCGGCGTCCGTCGTACGCCGCCGTGAGGGCTGACATGGAGCTGCGCCTGGGGATCAACACCTGCTTCGCCGTGAAGCGCTGGCCGCGCGTGGAGGACTGGGGACCCGTGGTCCGGGACCGGCTGGGCCTGCGCCTCGTGCAGCACTCCTTCGACCTGGTCGAGGCGCGGTCGGACACGCCGGCGGCCACGAGGACGGCGATCTCGGACCTGGGACTGGAGCTCCACTCCACGTTCACCGGGCTCGCGGCCTACTCGTCGAACCTGCTGCTGCACCCGGATCCCGCGGCGCGCGGTGCGGCCACGTCCTGGTTCGAGTGGGTCGTTGACTGGACGGCGGCTGCGGGCGCCGTGGCGACTGGCGGGCACCTTGGCGCCTTCTCCGTGGCGGACTGGCAGGACCCCGGACGCCGGGCGGAGCGCTGGGCCGGCCTGCAGGCATCCCTTGCCCGGCTGGCGGAACGTGCGCGGTCGCAGGGCCTGGACCACCTGCTCGTGGAGAACCTCGCCGCCGCACGGGAGCCGTCCACGATGTCCATGATCCTTGACCTCGTGACCACCGGCGACGCCACCCGGGTCCCCATCCGGCTCTGCCTGGACACCGGGCACATGTGCGTCCCCGGAACCACCGGCGAGGAACGTGATCCGTACGCCTGGCTCCGTCGCATGGGCCCGGTTGCCGCCCAGCTGCAGATCCAGCAGTCCGATGCGGACGGCGACCATCACTGGCCGTTCACGCCGGCTCGCAACGCCGAGGGTCGCATCGACGCGGACCGGGTGATCGACGCGCTGGGCGAGGCCGGAGTGACCGCGATGCCACTCTTCCTGGAGGTGATCCCGGCGTTCGAGCAGGCCGATGACGGGGTGCTCGATGACCTGGAGGCATCGGTGGACCACTGGCGCGAGGCGATGGCGCGCCGAGGGGTCCAGGAAGGCTGATTCGCCGGGTCGTCCCTGGGGCACCGCACCGCGGTGCGCGTGGCGATAGCCTGTCAGCACTGCGGCACGGCACCCAGGTCGGGCTGCCGGGATCCCGTCGGGCCGCCGGCCCGGCGACCAGCAACCAGCATGGGAGTCGCGACATGACCCACCCGGAGCCCGGCTCCGGACCGCTCGACGACGTGGTCGCCGAGGCAGAGCGCCTCGCGGGCCTGTTGGCGGCGTCCACCGTGCGGGCCAGGTTCCTTGGGGGCCTTGGTGTCCGTCTCCACGCGCACTCCGGCGTCCCAGCCGCACTCGCCCGGCCATACGGCGACCTTGACCTCGTCGTGGAGCGCAAGGACGCCCGGCGCTATCGCGATCTCCTCGTGGCAGCGGGGTACGAGGAGAACAGGCGCTTCAACAGCCTGCATGGCGCCACGCGCCTGATGCACGTGGATCCGGCGTCCGGCCGCCCAGTTGACACGTTCGTGGGCGAGTTCCGCATGTGTCATGCACTGCCGCTCGACGGCGCCCTGGACGGACCGTATGGGGCCCTGTCACCGGCGGACCTGCTGCTGACGAAGCTGCAGGTGGTGGAGGTCAACGCGAAGGACCTCACCGATGTGCTCCTGCTGCTCGTGGATCACCGGTTGGACGATGGACAGGATGGCATCTCCCCCACCAGGCTCGCCGCGATCGCCGGCAGGGACTGGGGCTGGTACACGACGCTGATGGACAACCTGGCAAAGGCACAGGCGCACGTCCGCACCGTCGGGGACCTCGCGCCCCAGCTGGTGGACCACGTTGCGGGCCGACTGGTGGAGGTGATCGGCGTCCTGGAGGCCAGTCCGAAGTCGCTGGGCTGGCGGACGAGGGCAAGGTTGGGCCGCCGGATCGCCTGGTATGAGCTGCCCGAGGAGAGCCGCTCCTAGGTCGTGACCGGTGGCCGCGGACCCCTGGCGCCAGGGGCCGGACCCACCCCCAGCGACACCTGTGCGAGCGACTCCAGCACGAGGTCGGCGCCGGCGGCGGCGAGATCCACGTCAGGGCGCTCCGGGATGCCCACCGCGTACATGCCCGCGGCCTTGGCGGCGGCGATCCCCATCGGCGAGTCCTCGAACGCGATCGCGTCCTCCGGTGCCACGCCCAGGAGCCGGCAGGCCTCGAGATAGACCGCGGGGGCGGGCTTGGGTGCGCCGAGATCGATGCCGGACGCAACGAGGTCCAGGTGGTGGAAGCCAACGGCCTCGAGGGCCTCGCGGACGAGCGCGCCGGACGTGTTGGACGCGACCGCCGCCGGAAGGTGGCTGCGGAGTCCCTGGACCAGCGCCTCGGCCCCGACGTGGAGCGGGGCGCCCGAGCGGTAGTGGGCCAGCATGATCTCGTGGATCTCGTGCTCGATGTCCTCGGCCGGCAGGCCCAGGCGCGGCGCATACGCGGCGGCGGTGTCCACGAGGGCGCGCCCGTGCGACGCGATCCTGTCCTCGTCGCTGAACACGTCACCGTGCCGGGCCAGCAGCTCCCGCTCGGCGTCGTGCCACATGGGCTCGGTGTCGAGGAGGAGGCCGTCCATGTCGAAGACGACGGCCTTGAAGCGGCCGGGGAGGTGCAGGGTCACGTCGGACATCGTGGCCGATTGTAGGCCGGGTGCCCCCGTCGCCTGCCAGGCG
>CAIYZX010000210.1 GCA_903930745.1 uncultured Chloroflexota bacterium
CGAGCAGATCCCGCTCCTTCCGGAGGACCCGTACGCCCTCTCGAAGGTGGTGGACGAGGAGACCGCCCGCTACATGGCGCGCCGTCACGGCATGTCCGTCGTGGCGCTGCGGTTCCCCTTCCTGGGCGACCTGGACGGGTCAATCCGCGAGCGGTCCGAGATGCTCACGCGCGACCCGGCGGCCCGCAACGGGAGCCGGGAGCTCTGGACGTACCTGGACCGCCGGGACGCCGCCCGGGCGTGCCTCCTTGGGCTCACGCGGCCCGTCAGCGGTGCGCACGCCGTCCTGCTGGGCGCGCCCACCACGCTGGTCCCGTATCCCACCGAGCAGCTGCTGGACCGCTACCACCCGGGCGTGGAGCGGCGGCGCTCCTTCCCGGGGCGTGCGGCGGCCTTTGACCTGGACCTCGCCCGCGACCTCCTGGGCTTCGAGGCGGAGCACGTGCTGGACCTGGCGCCCGTGGACCTGGACCCGGCGGCGCTGCCGCCCGTGGTTGGTGCCGCGTGACCGCGCGCGTTCGCCGGCTCCAGGCGGAGCTGCTCGCCACGGCCGGTGCCGCACTGGGCGAGGCCCCCCACTGGGACGCGTGCCACGAGGCGCTGGTCTGGGTGGACATCTTCCCGGGCTCCGTGCACCTCACCAGCGCGTCAGGCCGGCCTCTCGCGGACATCTCCCTGGACCGTGCCGTGGGGGCCGCGCTCCCGGCGGCGGACGGTGGCTGGCTCCTCGCCGACGCCACCGGCTTCTCCCGCCTGGCCGAGGATGGGCGCGTGGACCCGCTGCTCCCGTTCCTCGCGGACCGGCCGGACCTGCGGTGCAACGACGCGAAGTGCGACCGGCTGGGGAGGGCATGGGCGGGGACCATCGCGGGCGACATGGCCCCCGGCAGCGGGTCCCTGCACCGGCTGGACGCGGGGCCCGCCGCACCGCTGGTCCTGGACGGGTGCACGGTGGCGAACGGCATCGGGTGGAGCCCGGACGATCGCACGCTCTGGTTCGCGGACTCGGCAGACCGTTCCATCCGCGGCTTCGACTACGACCTTGCGACGGGCACCCTTGGCGAGCGCCGTCACGCCATCGAGCTCGCCCCCACGCCGGGTGTCGCCGATGGCCTCTGCGTTGACGACGAGGGCGGCGTCTGGGTGGGCCTCTGGGATGGCGGCGCCGTGCACCGGTACCTCCCGGACGGGCGCCTGGACATGGTGGTGGAGCTGCCGGTGGCGCGCGTCACGAGCTGCGCGTTCGGCGGCCCGGACCTGGCCACGCTGTTCATCACCACCGCTCGCATCGGCCTGACCCCGGACGAGCTGGCGCAGGCGCCGCGCTCCGGCGATCTGTTCGTGGTGCGCGCCGGGGTCTCCGGGCCGCCCGCCACGCCCTGGCGGACGCTCCCGCCGACCGCAGCAGGACCGGGAGGCCGGTAGGCACGTGAAGGAGGACGCAGTGGACGACAGCCTCGGGATGCGAGCGCCATGGGAGCCGCCCGCGGGAGAGCCCGCGATCCGGATCACGAACGTGCGCGCGATCTGCACGGCCCCGGACGGCATCCGCCTGGTGATCGTGAAGGTGGAGACCAGCGATCCCGGCCTGTGGGGCGTGGGCTGCGCCACGTTCACCCAGCGGCCCATGGCG
>CAIYZX010000211.1 GCA_903930745.1 uncultured Chloroflexota bacterium
GACCGCAGGTTGGCCTCGCCCGGGTGGTAGCGGAGCTCGTGGCCGGGCCGCAGCGGGTCCGCGACCACCACGGCGAGATCCGGCCGGTAGAACGGCAGGTCGTTGTTGCCGCCGTCCCAGAGGACCACGTCCGCCTCGGCCTCGGCGGCCCGCAGAATGGCCTCGTAGTCCACGCCCGCGAAGACCAGCCGCCCGGCGTCCAGGTGCGGCTCGTACTCCTCGCGCTCCTCGATCGTGGTCTCGTAGCGGTCCAGGTCCGCGTAGGTGGCGTAGCGCTGGACCCGCTGGGCGACCAGGTCGCCGTACGGCATCGGGTGGCGCACCACGGCCACGCGCAGCCCTGCCGCCTCGATCAGCGACGCGACGTACCGGCTGGTCTGGCTCTTGCCGCAGCCGGTGCGGACGGCACAGACGCTGACCACCGGGCGCACGGACGGCAGCATCGTCGCATCCGGGCCGAGAAGCTTGAAGGACGCGCCCGCGGCCATCGCGCGGCTGGCGGCGTGCATGACCTGCTCGTGGCTCACGTCGCTGTACGCGTGCACCACCGTGTCCACGTGCAGGTCGCGGATCAGCTGCTCCAGCTCCGCCTCGGGACGGATCGGGATGCCCTCCGGGTACCGCTCGCCCGCCAGGGCCGCGGGATACCGGCGGTCCGCGATGCCAGGGATCTGGGTGGCGGTGAAGGCGACCACCTCGGTGGCGGGGTCGCCGCGGTAGACCACGTTGAAGTTGTGGAAGTCACGACCGGCGGCGCCCATGATGAGCACGCGTTCGATGCGCATCGATCAGCCTCGCGGAGCGGGTCAACGAGGTCCGCGCCGGTCCGTGGGGACCAGCAGGCGGGCACGGGAATCCGCTCCCTTCCCGTGCAGCATGCCCGGTTCCGCCGGCCGGGTCGTCGGCCGTGCTGCCTCGCGGGAGGGTCCGCAGGTCCCGGGAATCGGGGCCGATGGGCACTCAACGAATGGGGGTCGCACCCGCGATATTGCGTAGCGAGGTGGGTGCCGGAGGGGACGCCCGGCACCCACCCGAACACCTGGCCCTCGCTCCGGCGAGGGTTTCTCTGTGTCCAGGGGGTTCGTGCGCTCCGCGCTCGCCTGCGCTACAGCCCGTTGACCGCGCGCGCCTCGAACGCCAGCCGGTCACGGTGGTTCGGGTGCGCCACCGCGATCAGCGCCTTCGCGCGCTCCCGCAGGCTCTTGCCCCACAGTTCCGCCACCCCGAACTCGGTGACCACCGTGCGGACGTGCGCCCGAGTCGTGACCACGCCCGCGCCCGCCTTGAGCGCGGTGGTGATCCGGCTGATCTCGTTGTCCTTCCCGGCGGCTGCCGGCAGCGCGATGATCGCCCGCCCGTCTGGCGCCAGGGCGGCACCGCGGATGAAGTCCATCTGCCCGCCCACGCCGGAGTACATCCGGTGGCCGATCGAATCCGCGACCACCTGGCCCGTCAGGTCCACCTCGATGGCGGAGTTGATGGCGGTCATGGCGCGGAACGACCGGATCACGTGCGTGTCGTTGGTGAAGTCCACCGCGCGCATCTCCACCATCGGGTTGTCGTCCACGAAGTCGTAGAGCCGGCGCGTGCCCATCATGAAGGCGGTGACCAGCTTGCCCGTGTTGCGGGCCTTGGCCTTGCCCGTGACCACGCCCTTCTCGACAAGGTCCACCACGGCGTCCGTGAACATCTCCGTGTGGATGCCCAGGTCCTTCTTTCCGTCCAGGAACTCCGCCGTGGCGGCCGGGATGGCCCCGATTCCCAGCTGGAGCGTGGCCCCGTCCGGGACCAGCTCCGCGATGAACGCACCGATCTGGCGCTCAACGGGGCCGATCTCCGGGCGGGCGTGCTCGAAGATGGGGGTGTCCACCTCGCAGGCGAGGTCGATCTCGGACACGTGGACGAACGACTCGCCCAGCGTGCGCGGCATGCGCGGGTTGATCTGCGCGATCACGGTCCGGGCGGCGGTGATGGCCGCGCGCATGGCCTCAACCGAGGTGCCAAGCGAGCAGTAGCCGTGGGCATCCGGCGGCGAGACGTGGATCAGCACCGCGTCCAGGGGCAGGGCCCCCGAGAGGAAGAGGTCGGGGACGTCCGAGAGGAAGACCGGGACGAAGTCCGCGCGGCCCTCGTTGACCGCGCGGCGGGCGTTGGGGCCGATGAAGAGCGCCCGGTGGCGGAAGTGGGGCGCCATCTCCGGGGCGAGATGCGGCCCTGGGCCCTCGGTGTGGAGGTGGACCATGGAGACGTCCGAGAGCTCCGGTGCCCGGGCGACGAGGGCCTCGAGGAGGACCTCCGGCACGGCGGACGCACACTGGACGTAGACCTGGTGACGAGACCCGATGCCGGCAACGGCTTCGGCGGGGCTGACGATTCGCATGGCTCCGAGCATGGGTGCGCGCGCACGCGCAGGGATGCCGCCGATTGTCAGGAAGCGCGGGGCCGGAGCGCCCACGGGTTTCGGGACGCGAGGCCTCGACTCCGCAGAGGGCGGGTGTCGCCCGCTCCCGTCTAGGCTCCGCCGCGGTCCAGCCGGTGCTTGGCCACGAATGCGGCCGCCTGCGCCCGGCGCTCGAGGTTCAGCTTGGACAGGATGGAGGAGACGTAGTTCTTCACCGTCTTGTCGGACAGGAAGACCTCCGACGCGATCTCCTTGTTGGTCTTGCCCTCGGCGACCAGGAGCAGGATGCGCTGCTCCTGGGCGGTGAGCTGGGCCATCTCGTCCGTGTAGGCACCGGTGGCAATGCGCCGGACGCGCTCCAGGACCTTCTCGGTGACCGCCGGGTCCAGCAGGGACTCGCCGCGACCCACGTTCTCCAGGGCCGCGACGAGATCCCGGGCGCGGATCTGCTTGAGCAGGTACCCGGAGGCCCCGGCGACGATCGCGGAGAGGACCGCCTCCTCGTCCGGGTAGCTGGTGAGCATCACGACGCGGGTCTGCGGGAGCTCCGCGCGGATCTCGCGGCAGGCCTCGATTCCGGAGCCGTCCGGCAGGCGCACGTCCATCACGACAATGTCCGGCTGGAAGCGGCGCGCCTGCTCGATGGACTCTGCAGCGCTGCCGGCCTCGGCCACCACCTGGAACCCCTCGCGCCGGTCTAGCAGCGCCACCAGTCCCTGGCGGACCACCTCGTGGTCATCGACGACCAGGAGGCGCAGCGGGTGCGAGGAGAGATCGGTCACGGCGTTGTGTCTCCGGTGGCGGTGGGACGCTCGGAAGTGACGGCACCGGGGTGTGCCGGTATGCGCACGATGATACGCGTCCCGGGGCCATCCGGCCTGTCGATGGTGAACGTCGCACCGAGTCCAATGGCACGGTCGCGCATGTTCACGAGGCCCTGGTGCCGGCCATGGGAGTCCGGACCCGCGACGCGCGCGGGGTCGAAGCCGCGCCCGTTGTCCTCCACGCACAGCAGGAGGCCCTCCGCGGTGTCGTCCAGGACCAGCGCGGCGCGACTGGCACCGGCGTGGCGGGACACGTTGGACAGCGCC
>CAIYZX010000212.1 GCA_903930745.1 uncultured Chloroflexota bacterium
ACCCGTCCATGTCCGGCCAGATCTCGGCGAGCCAGTGATGCGCCTCCTTCCACGCCCCAACCGTGGTGCCGCCGTGGTGGTGGGGGTTGCGCTGGCCCTCGGGATCGCACTCGCCGGCTGTGCGCCCGGCGAGGCGCCCACACCGCTCCCGTCGTTCAGCGGCGCGGAGGCTTCCCTGACCGCGGAGAACCTCGTCTACGCGCCCCTGGAGGTGCGCCTGCCCGCGGACACGCCGCTGCGCGTGCTCCTGGACAACCGCGATGCGGGCACGCCCCATGACGTGGCCGTCCGTGCGGCCGATGGCACCACGCTCGCGACCTCGCCGGTGATCAACGGGATCGCGACGACAGAGGTCCGCTTCGGCCCGCTGGCCGCGGGCACGTACCGGCTGGTCTGCACGATCCACCCGGCGATGGCCGCCGTCCTGGTGGTGGATCCGTAGCGCCACCACCGGCGCCGCGCCCGCGATCGCGAGCGCCCGCGCGAGCGCGCGGGACGGGATCAGCCGCCGGCGGGACCGCCGCCGAGGCCGGGCTCCGTCATCTTCGCCGGGTCCAGCAGCTCATCGAGCTTGTCCGGCGCCAGCCCCTTCTCCAGGGCCAGGTCGCGGATCGTGCGGCCGGTCTTGTAGCCCTCCTTGGCCATCGCCGCGGCGGCGTCATAGCCAATCTCCGGCGCCAGCGCCGTGGCCAGCATCAGCCCCTGCTCCACCAGCTGCGGCCCGCGCTCCGTGGCGCGCAGCCCCTCAACCAGCTTCACGCGGAAGTTCCGCGCGGACGCGGCGAGCAGCGAGACGGACTCCAGCATCGCCACCGCGGTCACCGGCAGCATCACGTTGAGCTCCAGGAACGAGCCGGTCTGCCCGAAGGCCACCGTGGCGTCGTTGCCGATGACGCGGGCCACCACCATGGTGAGCGACTCCACGATCACCGGGTTCACCTTGCCCGGCATGATGGACGAGCCCGGCTGCGTCTCCGGCAGCGCCAGCTCCGCGATGCCCGCGCGCGGGCCCATGCCCATGAGGCGCAGATCGGACGCGATCTTCCAGAGGCCAAGGGCGATCGCCCGCAGGCCGCCGTGCGCAGCGATGGCCGCGTCCAGCGTGGCCTGCGCGTGGAAGTGGTTCGGCGCCTCGCGGACCAGCAGGCCCGTCAGCTCCGAGAGATGACCGCAGGCACGCGCCGCGTACTCCGGGTGCGCGTTGATGCCCGTGCCCACCGCGGTACCGCCCAGCGGCACCACGAGGAGCTCGTCACGGGCGGCCTGCGCGCGGCGGATCGCCTCCTCCACCTGGCCCGCGTAGCCCGCGAACTCCTGGCCAAGACGGATGGGCGTGGCGTCCTGGAGGTGGGTCCGGCCGGTCTTGACGATGTCCCAGAACTCGGTGGACTTGGCCGCGAGGGCCGCCTGCAGGTCGATGAGCGCCGGGATCAGCTCCTCCTCGATCGCCACCGCCGCGGAGAGCTGCAGCGCCGTGGGGATCGTGTCGTTGGAGGACTGGCACTTGTTGACGTCGTCGTTCGGGTGGACCTTGGCCCCGCCCAGGCGCGCCGCCGCGAGGTGCGAGATCACCTCGTTCATGTTCGTGTTCGTGGAGGTGCCGGAGCCCGTCTGGTAGACGTCGATGGGGAAGTGCCTGTCGTACGCGCCACCGGCCACGTCACGCGCTGCGGCGGCGATGGCCTGCGCCTTCGGGGCGTCGATGAGCCCCAGGCCCTGGTTCGTCTCCGCGGCGGCCAGCTTGACCAGCGCGAGGGCGCGCAGGAAGCGGCGCGGGAGCGGCTGGCCGGAGATGGGGAAGTTGAGGACCGCGCGCTGCGTGGAGGCGCCGTACAGGGCGTCTGCGGGGACCTCCATCTCGCCCATGGAGTCGCGCTCGATGCGGGTGGCCTTGGCGTTGGCCGGGGAGCCGGCGGGGGTCTCGGTGCTCATGGCGGCGATGGTAGTGCGCCCGCGCGGGGGCGCGCCCGGGCCGATTGGACGGGCCCGCGTGTGACCTGTGCGCGCGCGCCGCGTAGACTCTCCCGCGTGAACGTCCCCACCGCCGATTTCCGCAGCGTGATGAGCCAGTTCGCGACTGGCGTGACCGTGGTGACCGCGCTCGATGGCGACCGCCCCCGGGGCATCACCGTCAACGCCCTCACGTCCGTGAGCCTTGACCCGCCCGTGGTGGTGATCGCGCTGGACCGCAAGCGGTTCATCTGCCCCGCCATCGACGCCACGAAGGCCTATGCGGTCAACATCCTGGCCGAGCACCAGCAGTGGCTCTCCGACTGCTTCGCGGGCGCGAACGTGACCCCCAACCGGGACGCGTTCTGCGGCGCCGCGTGGACGCCGGGCGCAACCGGGCTGCCCGTTCTCGATGGCGCCATCGCCACCCTCGAGTGCCGAGTCACGGACCGCTTCGAGGTGGGCGACCACTACCTGTACGTGGGCGCCGTGGACGCGCTCACGCTGCCGGAGCCGGAGGCGCCGCCGCTCCTGTACCACCGCCGCCGCTACCTGCGCATCGAGCGGGCGACCACGTCGCGGGTGGCCGGCAAGGAGGAGACCCCGTGATGACCGATCCGGCCGAGGGCCAGGCCGCACCCGTCGCGCCGCTGGTGCGCGT
>CAIYZX010000213.1 GCA_903930745.1 uncultured Chloroflexota bacterium
GGTCGCACGCGAGATCGCGGTAGCCGCCCGTGCGGGCGGTGGCGACCCTGACGCGAACTACCGCCTCCGCCTGGCGATGGACAAGGCTCGCTCGATCAACATGCCGCTTGACAACATCAAGCGCGCGATCGAGAAGGCGACGGGCGGCGGCGAGGCCGAGGCCTTCGAGGAGATCGTGTACGAGGGCTACGGGCCCGGCGGCATCGCGGTCCTCGTCGAGGCGGCCACGGACAACCGCAACCGGACGGCCTCCGAGGTGCGGGCGATCTTCACCAAGTCCGGCGGGCAGCTGGCGGGCTCCGGTGCGGTCGCATGGCAGTTCGAGCAGCGCGGCCTCATCACGGTGGGCAAGGACCGCAACGACCCGGACGAGATCGCCCTCCTGGCGATCGACGCCGGCGCCGACGACGTGGACACCGAGACGGATCCGATGGAGATCTGGACGGACCCCTCGGAGCTCTACGCCGTGCGCAAGTCGCTCGAGGATGCGGGCGTGAAGGTCGAGGACGCAGAGTCCGCGATGATCGCCAAGCAGACCACGACGCTTGAGGCAGAGCACTTCCGCAAGGTCATGCGGATCGTGGAGTCGCTCGAGGACCTGGACGACGTCCAGCGGGTGACCACGAACGCGGACATCCCCGAGGAGCTGCTCGCGGAGCTGGACTAGGTGATCGTCCTCGGGGTTGACCCGGGAACCGCGGCCCTCGGCTGGGGGCTGGTCGAGCGGCGCGGGGCGGAGCTCCGGGCCCTGGACTTCGGCTGCATCACCACCTCGCCGGACTCGCCGCTGCCGGGGCGCCTCCTGGTCATCCACCAGGAGCTCCAGCGGATCGTGGCCGCGCACCACCCCGACATCTTCGGCGTGGAGCGCCTCTTCTTCAGTCGCAACGCACAGACCGCCCTGGGTGTCGGCCACGCCCGGGGCGTCGTGCTGCTTGCGGCCGCGCTCGCGGGCGTGCCGGTGCGCGAGGCGACGCCCAACGAGATCAAGGCTGGCGTCACGGGCTACGGCGCGGCGGACAAGGAGCAGGTGGGCCGCATGGTGGCCACGATCCTGGGCCTCGCGTCCGTGCCCACGCCGGACGACACCGCGGACGCGCTGGCCGCCGCGATCTGCATTGCCAACGCCGAGCGCGACGGCGCCGCGGACGCCGATCGGGCCACGGTGCTCGACCGCTCCGCCGTGGCGCCCATCGCCCGCGGCGAGACCCCGTACGAGCGCGCGGTCCGCGAGGCGCTCACCAAGGAAGGCCGCGGCGCCGTCCGGCCCGCCGGCACCCGGCGCCGGTAGGGCGGGGGAGGAGTCACCGTGATCGCATCGGTTGAGGGCGTCGTTGGGGCCATCGCCGCGGACTCGCTCGTGATCGAGACCGGCGGCATCGGCTACCGCATCTTCTGCGCGCCTGCCGTCATCTCCACGGCGGCCACCGGGTCTCGCCTCAAGCTCCACACGTACCACCTCGTGCGCGAGGACCAGCAGGCGCTCTTCGGCTTCCGGACATCCGAGGAGCTGGGGTTCTTCAACCTCCTGCTGACCGTGACCGGCGTGGGGCCCAAGGTGGCGATGGCCATCGTGGGCTCCCGCCCCGCTGCGGACCTGCAGCTCGCGATCCTCCAGCAGGAC
>CAIYZX010000214.1 GCA_903930745.1 uncultured Chloroflexota bacterium
CGCTGGTCCGCGCCCAGGTCCCCGATGCCGCGGTCCTCGTTGAGCCGCTGGCGCGCAACACCGCGGCGGCCATCGCCCTTGCCGCGTACGGCCTCGCAGCCACCGACGACGAGGTCATGGTGGTCCTGCCGGCGGACCACCGGATCGATCCCGCGCGTGAGGGCGTCTTCCGCGCCACGCTCGCAGCGGCGGCCGCAGGCCTCGCAGCGGGCTCGCCGTTCGGGATCCCGTCGCCGCTCGTGACGCTCGGCGTGGCGCCAACCCGCCCCGCAACGGAGTACGGGTACCTGCGCCCGGAGGTGGCGCGCGGCGGCAGCGTCAACGGCCTGGACGCGTTCCCGCTGGCGGCCTTCGAGGAGAAGCCGGCCCTGGCACGCGCCCAGGAGTTGGTCGCCCAGCCCGGGGTGGCCTGGAACGCGGGCATGTTCCTGTGGCGCTTCGGGGCCATCCGCGCCGCCCTGGAGTCCAACGCGCCGGACGTGGCGGCGGCGGTCCGCGAGGGGCTGGCGAGCGGTGATCTTGCCGAGCGCTACGCCGGGATCCGCGGCCGCTCCATCGACTACGCGGTGATGGAGCCCGCGGCCGCCGCCGGGAGCGTGGTGATGGCCGCGCTGGACGTGGGGTGGACGGATGTTGGCACGTGGCCCGTGCTCCTGGAGGTCCTGGGGGCCGAGGGGATCGGCGGGAACGGCGGCATCGGTGGGGGTGTGCTGGAGGCCGGCGAGACGGCGGACTGTGCCGCCGGTGACCTGGTGCTGGATCGCGACGCGGCCGGGGCCCTGGTGGTCCGCGCGCCCGGCGCGGGTACGATGACAGCGGAGCGGCCCGTGGCCCTGCTCCGCGGCGCGCGATCGGCAGAGGCCGTGGTCCGCGCGCTGATCGAGCGGTGTGCAGCAGCGGAGGCTCGTTCGTGACCTACCAGGCGGAGGCGCCCACCCCCACCGTGATCAAGTTCGGCACCGACGGGTGGCGGGCACGGACCGCGGACGAGTACACGTTTGAGAACGTCCGGCGCTGCGCCGACGGCGTGGCCCGCTACGTGGCCGGCCGCGGCGAGCAGGCGAAGGGCGTGGTCATCGCGCACGACCGCCGGTTCGCGTCGGAGCACTTCGCGCAGGCCGCCGCCGAGGTCCTCCTCGCGTACGACATCCCGGTCGCGTTCTCGCGCGGTGCCGTCCCCACCCAGATGTCCTCGTACGAGGTGGTGCAGCGCGGCGCGGCCGCGGGCGTGGTGATCACCGCGTCGCACAACCCGTGGACGGACAACGGGTTCAAGGTGAAGGCGCCCACGGGGGCCGCCGGCGGCGCTGAGATGCTCGCGGGCATCGAGGCCGGGATCGCCGCCAACGCCGGGACGGGGATCCCGCGCCGGCCGTTCGCGGACGCGGAGGCCGCGGGCCTCGTGGAGTGGTACGACCCGTACCCGGGCTACGAGCAGTACGTGCGCCGCACGCTGGACCTGGACTACCTGCGGGCTGCGGACGCGTCCGTGCTGGTGGAGCCGCTCTACGGCGCAGGCTCCGGCTGGATCCCGCGGCTCCTCGCGGGCGGGAGGATCCGCGTCACGGAGATCCACGGCGAGCGCAACCCCTACTTCGGCGGCGTGAACCCGGAGCCCATCCGCCCCCACGTGGACGAGGCGCTGGCGCGCATCGCGGGCGGCGGCTTCGACATCGGCCTGCTGCTGGACGGCGACGCGGACCGCGCGGGCGCGGCCGATGAGCGCGGCGTCTTCCTGCACCAGCTCGAAGTGACCGGCCTGCTCATGTACTACCTCGCGGAGCATCGCCAGATGCGTGACCCCGTGGTGGTCAGCGTGAACAACACGTCCACCGCGTTCACCCTGGGCAAGCACTTCGGCATCGACGTGCACGAGGTCCCGGTGGGCTTCAAGTTCATCGGCCCGCGGATGATCGAGACGGGCGCCATGATGGGCGCTGAGGAGTCCGGCGGCTTCGGCTTCGGGATGCACCTCCCGGAGCGCGACGGCATCTACGCGGACCTGCTGCTCCTGGACCTGTTCCTGCGCGAGCGGGAGCGCGGCAACAGCCCGGTCTCGCGGGCCGTGGAGCTGTTCCACGAGGTGGCCGGGCCGTCCTGCTACCGCCGGATCGACGTCCACGTGGAGCGCGCCCTGTACGACGGCGTCAAGCAGCGCCTCCTGGTGGACCTCGCGGCCACGCCGCCCACGTCGCTCGCGGGCGAGCCCATCGTGCGGACCCAGGCGCTCAACACCCGCGATGGCTTCAAGTGGTTCCTCGCGGACGGCTCCTGGCTCCTGGTCCGGGCGTCCGGCACGGAGCCCCTGGTGCGCGTCTACACGGAGGCGTCCACGCCCGCCCTGCGCGACGAGCTGGTGGTCACCGGGGAGCGGATCGTCCGCGGCGGCTGACCTGCCGGTTGACCTTACGGGAGGGCCGATTCCAGGCCGTCCGGTGGCCGCAACGGGGGGCTGTCGGCGGTGCGCCGGAGGTGTAGGCTTCGTGGTGCGACCGCCATCACCGGTGGCGAAATCAGCCGGACGGCGGCCCTCGTAGACGTCCCCACCCCAGGGACGACTGGAGGTTCATCGGCGATGCACTCCTCTCTCATCGGCAAGGTCGAGAAGGCGAATCGCTACGCTCGCGAGCTGGACCGCATCGAGCTCGAGCGCGTCGCCCTGACGTTCCGCGGTGACAACGACACCCATCACGTCAGCCTCGATGCCGGCAAGTGGCATTGCACGTGTCACTACTTCGAGAGTTGGGGATCCTGCGTCCATCTCCTCGCCCTGCAGAAGATCTTCGGGGTCATGCTTCCCGCAGAGGCGCAGGAGTCCCTCTTCGAGATCGCGGAG
Source organism: uncultured Chloroflexota bacterium (assembly GCA_903930745.1). Lineage (GTDB taxonomy): Bacteria > Chloroflexota > Limnocylindria > Limnocylindrales > CSP1-4 > CAIXZV01. The sequence goes on from CAIYZX010000214.1 coordinate 2,837, forward strand.
GCCGCGGTTCCCGCCTGACGGGACGGCCCGAACGGAACAGACAGACGACGACCGCCGGTGGCAACGCCGGCGGTCGTCGGATTCCGGGGGTCAAGCGCCTCAGGCGCCCGCGGAGACCCTCCAGTAGTAGGTGGCGGACCGGCCGTTGCCGGCACGGATCTCCACCTGGAGGCTCCAGTCGCCGTTCGCCGTGGGCAGCGTGACGGTCATGGGTGCGGTGGTGCCGGTGGAACCGTCCTGCGGCGGGCCGGCGACCCCGTCCGAGATCAGCGCCCACCGCGCGCTCCACGCCGTGACGTCCGCGGCGGGATCCAGGCGGATCTCCATGGTGGCGGCGCCCTTCACGCGGCCGGACTCCGGGACCACGATCCACGGCGCGTCCGACCCGCCGCCGTCCCAGGTGTACGAGCCAAGCTCGCCCGGGACGACGATGCCGTCCGCGATCACCAGGCTGGCCGCGGGCGGCGCGACCGGCGTGACCGACGTCTTGGCCGTCGCCGGAGCCGCCGTTGCGACCGGGCTGGGCGAGGCGCCGCCGCTCCCGCAGGCGGCCACCGCTGCCGCCAGTGCCACCTCCGCGACCAGGCGCAGCCCGCGGCCGTTCGAGATCATCCTCACTGGTTCGTCCCTCCGCTTCCCAGGATGCAGCCGCCGCCGGTACACGTGCCGGAGACGGTGACGGTTGTTGTGCCCGACGCGGATGCGCGCAGGCCCTCCGTGGTTGTGCGGCGGAAGACGGCCCGCAGGTCCGTCGTCGCCCACAGCGTGAACGACGCCGTGTAGGTCCCGGATGTGGCGCCCGGCGCCATCGTGACGGCGTCCACCCAGCCGGTGGCCGTCCACCGCTGCAGCACCACCCCGCGCCCGGCGAGCAGCTCGCCGGCCAGGCGCCCGGTCCCGTCCGTGGCCAGCGTTGCGGTGAACGTGGCCGTGCCCCCCGGCGCGATCGTGGTCCGGCCCGCGGCGACGGTGACCCTCGTCGGCAGGTCCAGGCAGGTGCTCACCAGGGTCCCGGAGCCCAGCAGGCCGTACGCCTGCTGGAGCGCCGCCACGTCGCAGCGCCCGTACACGTGGGCGTTCCAGCCATCGAGCGGCTTCGTCCGCGAGTACGCCTGGACCACGGCGTCCGTGTAGTCCGAGTCGTCCAGCTCGTTGACGTGGTGGTCCAGGCCCGTGACGTGGCCCAACTCGTCGAGGGCGATGGTCTCCGCCTCGTAGCAGCCATCCGGGTCCCCGGCGATCTCGCACCAGCGGAGCGTGCCCCAGTCAAAGCGGTGGCCGTTCTCGCGGAACCACAGCCCGAAGCCGTCCGGCGCCCAGCGTGAGAAGCAGGCGAGACCGTTCACGCCGCACGGGACGATGCCGCCGTACGCGATGACGTTGGCGCCCTTCGCGTCGTAGGTGAACGTGGGCGCCTTCGCGCGCCGGGTGGCGTTGGCGTCGCCGGCCGCCTCGTTGATCGCCGTTCGCATGATCGCGGGCGGCGTCGCCGTCGCGGACCAGCGGTACAGCAAGGGCTGGTTCAGCCCGAACAGGCCGCCGGTCAGCATGGGATCCGGCGAGAGGGCCAGGACCGGCGTGGCCACCAGCGAGGCCGCCACGCCGGCCACCAGCCCAAGGCGCGCCAGGGGCGCCAGGAGCGCGAGACCCCCACGGAGCTGGCCGCTCATCGGACGGACTCCGCGGCATCCGAGGACAGGGCCGGGACGTCCAGCCGGTGTGTCATCCCATCCGCACCCACGAATACCAGCCGCCCGGGTGCCGCGAGGGACGCATCACCCGCCGCATCCACCAGGACGCGCGCCCGTCCCTGGCCGTCCAGCGGGAGCAGCAGCACGGGACAGGGGAGCCCGGTGCAGGCCTCTCGGACCACCACGCCGTCACCCACCAGGCCCACCGCCGGCCCGGTCCGCTCCACCATGCGCACGCGCCCGTCCGCGTCCAGCACCCGGACCCGGCAGGCCTGCAGCCCGCACGACGAGGCCACGACCCGCCCGTCATCCTCCACGCGCAGGAGCGTGCTGAAGGTGCGCCCATACGGGTCCGCGGCCCGAAGGCCAGGCAGGATCCGCCGCGCCACGTGGCCCGCGAACCGCCGCCAGACGCCGCGGTCCTCGCGCGTCACGCGGTCCACCCGGTGCTCCACCACGGAGCCGTCCGGGGCCGCCACGGCACTCCGGACCACGTCCGGGGTGCTGCCGATCGCCGAGGAGCAGCCGCGCAGCGCGTCCACCGCGAAGAGCCGGGAGCGCGATCCATCGTCATCCGCCACCAGCACCGTCCCATCGCGGGACGAGGACGCGGACGCCTCCGCGTGCAGCGCGATCCACCGCGCCACGCCGCCTCCTGAGCCCACCACGAGCCGCTGCCCGGCGAGCGTCCCCGTGCCGTCCAGCACCGGCTCCAGCCGGAACCAGGCGGCCCCACCCGCGAGACCGGAGCCTCTGACAACCAACGTGGGCTCCGGCGGGCGCGTTGCGCAGTCCGGCGGGCTCCAGGCCGCGCCGCCCGCGTCCATGGGGGACGGGCGGCCGGCCACCGCGATGAGCCCGGCGGCCGCGAGGGCCACCACCGGGAACACGCGTAGGCATCGATACAGCTCCATTGCTGGAACCTCCTCCGGCGGGAGTGGCTTGGCTGGCGGGAGGAGGGCGGGAGGAGGGCGAGATGGCCATCATCCGCATGACCGATTACCTGCCACTTATGCGGAGCCGCGGTGATACGCTCCGCGACGTCATCGAGGCCCACGGGCCTCCACATCAAGAACGACGCGGCAGGATCGCGAAGCCGGTGTGAATCCGGCACAGTCCCGCTACGGTGACCACCCGCAAGGGTGGAAGTCCGGTCGCCGATCCCGCCGTCGCCCCTCGACCTTCGAGAGAAAGGATCAGGCGCCACATGCGATTGGCCACCTAGAGAGCCCCGACTTCGAAGCCATCGAAGCCGGGGTTTCCGTTTCCCCGGACCTTCGTGAACCCGAGCTTTCCCGGAGATCCCGTTGCACGCACCTTCCCGCCGCCCCCTGCCGTTCGCGGCCCTCGCCCTGGCCCTCGCCGTCGTCGCGGGCGCCTGCTCGTCCGCCGCACCCACCGAGGCCCCCTCAGCGGCGCCCGCCACCGAGGCCCCCGCCACTGCCGCCCCGGCCACGACGGCACCCACCGAGGCCCCCACGCCCAGCCCTGTCCCCGCGTTCCCGGTCACCCTGACCGATGACGAGGGCACCGCGGTCACCATCCCGGCCGAGCCGCAGCGCATCGTCAG
>CAIYZX010000215.1 GCA_903930745.1 uncultured Chloroflexota bacterium
AAAGGCAGAGAGCGGAGGCCTGGGCCTCCGCTCTCTGTAGGTTCGAGGTGGTGGGCGATACTGGGCTCGAACCAGTGACCTCACGGATGTGAACCGTGCGCTCTGACCGACTGAGCTAATCGCCCGGGGTCCCCGAGGGGAGCAGCATCATACCCTGCCTTCGGCGCAGGCGTCGACGGGGACGACGGTGCGGTCGTCGAATGGCCGGTGGGTCAGACACGAAGGCCCGGCCACCGCGCAATGAGGGCGTCCGGCTCGATGTCGTCCACGGCGATCGTCTTCCGGCGGCCCGTGGCTCCCGCAACCATCCGGACGTCACGGCGCGGCACGCCCAGCTCGTCTGCGAGGAGCTCGATGACGGCGGCGTTCGCCTGGCCCTCGTATGGGGATGCCGCAACCCTCACCTGGAGCACGCCCTCGGCGACCCCGTCAACGCCATCGCGCCCGCCTCTCGGCGTGACCCTGACGACGAAGCGGGCGACATGCCGGCTCACAGCAGGGCCCTCCAGATGGCCGACAGGACGAGCAGCACGACGAGGCTCGAGAAGTCGAACATGCCGGTGGGCGGCAGGACGCGCCGGACGGGGGCCAGGAACGGCTCCGTGAACGCGATCACGGTGCGGGTGGTGTTGCTGCCGGCCCTGGGATCCACCCACGACGAGAGAATCCGCACGAGCACCAGCAGCCACAGGATGGCCGCGATGGTGCCGACGAAGACCTGGATGAAGACCATGACCGGAGTCTAGCAGCGTGCCCCGCAATGGCCGCGCTCAGGCCTCCGGGACGGGAGCGGGGCGGGCACCGAAGATGGCGCGCCCAACACGGACGATCGTGGCCCCCTCCTCCACCGCGACCTCGTAGTCGTCGGTCATCCCCATCGAGAGCCCACTCCCCAGCGCGGAGTGGCGGGCCCGCAGCCGCTCCGAGAGGTCGCGCAGGGCACGGAACGTCGGCCGAGCCGCCTCCGCCGAGTCCACGAGCCGGCCGATGGTCATCAGCCCCTCCACGCGCAGCATCGGGAGCTCCAGGAGCTCCGGGAGTGCCTCCGTCACCGCGTCCTCGTCAAACCCGGACTTCGCCGGGTCATCCGCCACGTTGACCTGCAGCAGCACCGGCAGCGGTCGCCCGGGGCGCACCTCCGCCGCGACCCGGTCCAGTCGCCGCGCGAGATCGACCGATCCCAGGCTCTGGACCACGTCGAAGAGCTCCACGGCGCGCCGCGCCTTGTTGGCCTGGAGCGGGCCAAGCAGGTGCCACGTGGCGCCGTTCACCTCGGGGATCTTGGCGGCGCCCTCCTGGACCCGGTTCTCGCCCAGCACCGTGAAGCCCGCGGCCACTGCGGCCCGAACGCGCTCCGCCGCCACGGTCTTGCTGACGGCGACCAGCGTCACCTCCGCGGCATCCCGGCCAGCATGGGCGGCTGCCGTCGCGATCCGGCCCAGCAGCTCGCCCCGGAGACGTGCGAACGCCTCGACCTCCGCGGGATCGAGGCGTTCGTCGTGCATCACGTGGTACCCGCCGGCGCCGGCGGGGGCCGCCCTACTTGCGGCGGAGGAAGCTGGGGATCTC
>CAIYZX010000216.1 GCA_903930745.1 uncultured Chloroflexota bacterium
ATCCGGCAGACGCCGTGGCGCGACTCGCAGGAGAGCGGCGAGCGCACCAGGACCTCGTCGATCCCCGCGGCGTCGATCGCGGCGGCGAGCTCCTCGGTCACCATCTCGTTGCGGCCGGCGAGCACGGGGCCGGGCTCGCCCGTGTTCACCTTGACCGTGCCGTCGAGCAGGTCGGCGGCGACAAGCCGGCCCACGAGGCGCCGCTGGAACGCACCGGCCTCCTCGGGAGACTCGGCACGGGTGATCCAGCTTCCGCCGGCGGTGCCGCAGTCGTCCTCGCGGGTGATCACGTCCTGCGCGACGTCCACGAGCCGGCGGGTCAGGTAGCCCGAGTCCGCGGTTCGAAGCGCGGTGTCCGCGAGGCCCTTGCGGGCGCCGTGGGTTGAGATGAAGTACTCGAGGACCGTCATCCCCTCGCGGAAGTTGCTCCGCACGGGGACGTCGATGATGCGGCCGGACGGGTCCGCCATCAGGCCGCGCATGGCGCCCAGCTGGCCGATGTTGCCCTTGTTGCCGCGGGCTCCGGAGTCCGTCATCATCTTGACGGGGTTCTCGTCGCCCAGGGAGCCCATCATCAGGTCCGAGACGGACTTGGTGATGCCCTGCCAGAGGTCCACCACCTGCTCGTAGCGCTCGTCCTCGGTGATGAGGCCGCGCTGGAACTGGCGGTCGATCTTGTCGACCTCGGTGTCGGCGTCCTTGAGGATCTCGCCCTTCCGGTCCGGAACGACGATGTCCCACAGGCCGATCGTCATGCCACCGCGCGTGGCGAACTTGAAGCCGATGTTCTTGATGCCGTCCACGAGGTGGGCGGTCTCGGTGGGGCCGAGCTCCCGGAAGCAGCGGTCCACGATGGCCTTGAGGTCCGCCCGCTTCATCGCCTTGTTGAGGAAGCGGAGCTGCTCCGGCAGGACCCGGTTGAACAGGATCCGGCCAACGGTGGTCCGGACGGGCCGCTCCACAAGGGCCTCGGCGTCCTTGTCCCATGCAGAGACCACGACGTCCACGGCCTCGTGGAGGCTGACGGTCGCGGGAACATGCGACTCCGGCGCGCCCTCGGCGCGCTCGGTGGTGATGCGGTTCACACGGCCAAGGCCGCGCGCGCCGATCTCGTACGCCAGCACGGCGTCGTCCTCGGTGGCGAAGCTCCGGACCTTCCGGTCGCCGGCGTCGCCCGTGGCGTCCATGGTCAGGTAGTAGTTGCCGAGGACCATGTCCTGCGTGGGCGAGACCACCGGCGAGCCGTCAGCGGGCGAGAGCAGGTTGGCGGTCGACAGCATCATCGACCGTGCCTCCTCCTGGGCGGCGGTGCTCAGCGGGACGTGGACGGCCATCTGGTCGCCGTCGAAGTCCGCGTTGAACGCGGTGCAGACGAGCGGGTGGATCTGGATGGCCGAGCCCTCGACGAGGACCGGCATGAACGCCTGGATGCCGAGGCGGTGGAGCGTGGGGGCGCGGTTCAGCAGGACCGGGTGGTCCTTGATGACCTCTTCGAGGACGTCCCACACCTCGGGGCGGACGCGCTCGACGATGCGCTTGGCGCTCTTGATGTTGTGCGCGAACCCCTTCTCCACGAGCTGCCGCATGACGAACGGCTTGAACAGCTCGAGCGCCATCTTCTTGGGCAGGCCGCACTGGTGGAGCTTGAGGTTCGGGCCGACGACGATGACCGAGCGGCCGGAGTAGTCCACGCGCTTGCCGAGCAGGTTCTGGCGGAACCGGCCCTGCTTGCCCTTGAGCATGTCCGAGAGGGACTTCAGGCGGTGGTTGCCGGTGCCGGCGATCGCACGGCCGCGGCGGCCGTTGTCGATCAGGGCGTCGCACGCCTCCTGGAGCATCCGCTTCTCGTTGCGGATGATGATCTCGGGGGCGCCCAGCTCGAGAAGCCGCTTGAGGCGGTTGTTCCGGTTGATGACGCGCCGGTAGAGATCGTTGAGGTCGGAGGTGGCGAAGCGGCCACCGTCCAGCTGCACCATCGGACGCAGGTCCGGCGGGATGACCGGCAGGACGGACAGGATCATCCACTCCGGGCGGTTGCCGGAGCGGCGGAACGCCTCGATGAGGCGGAGCCGCTTGATGGCCTTCTTGCGGCGCTGGCCGGACGAGGTGCGGACCTCGCTGTGGAGCGTGCGGGCAAGCTCGTCGAGGTCCAGGCGGACGATGATGTCACGCACGGCCTCGGCGCCCATGCCGGCCCAGAAGATGCGGCCGGTGCGGGAGCCCGAGCCGTACTTCTCGTCCAGCGTGCGGAACTCCATCTCCGGGATCGTCTGGAGCGGCTTGAGGCCCTCGATCTCGTCGCGCTGCTTGCGGATCTCGTCCTTGAGGCTCTGCGCCTCCTCCTTGGCCTTGTCCTTCTCGGCCGCGAGGGCCTCCTGGAACGATGCCTCGAGATCCTGGATCTTCTGGGTTGTGCCCAGCTCCTCGTCTGCGAGCCGCTGCGTGCGCTGCTCGCTGAGGCGATTGGTCTCCTCCTGCGCGATCTTGCGCAGGGCGCCCAGGGCGTCCTTGCCCGCCTTGTCGCCGGCCGCGAGGACGACCTCGCCGGTCTGCGGGAAGGCGATGGACGCCTCGGCCACGCCGGAGCCCAGGGCGGCGAGCTGCTGCTCGATCGCCTTGGCGGCCTCCGCGACAGCCTCGATGTCCGCGTTGAGCTGCGCCTCGACCTCGGCCTTGGTGGTGACCAGGGTGGCCTTGAGCTCGTCCGTCTGGCGGCGGATGTCCGCCTTGAGCTTGGCCTCCAGCTCGGCGAGCCGCTCGCCACTGGAGCCGCCACGTCCCTCCGCCTGCTCGTCGAGCGCCTTGAGCGCGCGCTGCCGGGCGTCCTCGTCAACATGGGTGACGATGTACAGGGCGAAGTAGAGGATGCGCTCGAGGTTGCGCGGGCTGATGTCCAGCAGGATGCCGAGGCGGCTGGGCGTGCCCTTGAAGTACCAGATGTGCGAGACGGGGCTCGCCAGCTGGATGTGGCCCATCCGCTCGCGGCGGACCTTGGACCGGGTCACCTCCACGCCGCACTTGTCGCAGATGATGCCCTTGTAGCGGATGCGCTTGTACTTCCCGCAGTAGCACTCCCAGTCCCGGGTGGGACCGAAGATGCGCTCGTCGAAGAGCCCGTCCTTCTCCGGCTTGAGCGTGCGGTAGTTGATGGTCTCAGGCTTCGTCACCTCGCCCTTGGACCATTCCCGGATCTGGTCCGGGCTGGCGAGCGAGATGCGGATCGCCGAGAAGTTGTTGACCTCGAGCATCGGTCTCCTCCGCGCCGCCGCGGCCCTGGCGGCGCGTACGTGGGTGACTTCGAGAAGGGGCCGTGCCGGCCGGACGCCGACCCCCCTCGGTGCAGGTGGGTTCGGGTGCTAGTCCTCGAACCCGGCGAGGTTGATCCCGCCGAGATCGGGGAGCAGGAAGCCGGAGGCGTCGTCCTCGGCCAGCGGGATCTCCTCGTCGTTGTGGTCGAGGATCTCCGCGTTGAGCCCGAGGCTCCGCAGCTCCTTGATGAGGACCTTGAAGGACTCGGGGACCCGCGGGGGCTGGATCTCCTCGCCCTTGACGATGGCCTCGTACGTCTGGACGCGCCCGAGGACATCGTCAGACTTGACGGTGAGGAGCTCCTGGAGGATGTTCGCGGCTCCGTAGGCCTCGAGCGCCCAGACCTCCATCTCGCCGAACCGCTGGCCGCCGAACTGCGCCTTGCCACCCAGCGGCTGCTGCGTGATGAGGCTGTAGGGGCCGGTGGACCGGGCGTGGATCTTGTCCTCGACCAGGTGGTGCAGCTTCAGCATGTAGATCTGGCCAACCGTGATCTTGTGATCGAACAGCTCGCCGGTGCGCCCGTCGCGAAGCTCGATCTTGCCGTCCTCGGGCAGGTGCTCGTGGCCGGGCCAGTCCACCTTGGCCTCGCGGAGGGCCTCGCGGATGTCGTCCTCGGTGGCGCCGTCGAACACGGGCGTGGCGGCCTTGTAGCCCATGGTCCCGAGCGCCCAGCCGAGGTGCGTCTCGAGGATCTGGCCGATGTTCATGCGGCTCGGCACGCCGAGCGGGTTGAGCACGATGTCGACGGGCGTGCCGTCCGGCAGGTACGGCATGTCCTCGGTCGGCAGCACGCGGGCGACGACGCCCTTGTTGCCGTGACGGCCGGCCATCTTGTCGCCGACCGAGATCTTGCGCTTCTGGGCGACCGACACGCGGACCAGGCGGTTCACGCCCGGCTGGAGGTCGTCGTTCCACTCGCGGCGGAACTCGCGGATCTCCACCACCTTGCCCCGCTCGCCGTGCGGCAGCCGGAGCGAGGAGTCCTTCACCTCGCGAGCCTTCTCACCGAAGATCGCGCGGAGCAGCCGCTCCTCCGCGGTCAGCTCGGTCTCGCCCTTGGGCGTGATCTTGCCGACCAGGATGTCGCCGGGGCGGACCTCGGCGCCGATGTAGACGATGCCCTCCTCGTCGAGGTCCTTGAGGGCCTCCTCGCCGACGTTGGGGATGTCACGCGTGATCTCCTCCGGGCCCAGCTTGGTGTCCCGGCTCTCGATCTCGTGCTTCTCGATGTGGATGCTCGTGAACATGTCGTCGCGCACGAGACGCTCCGACAGCACGATGGCGTCCTCGTAGTTGCCGCCCTCCCAGCTCATGAACGCGACGAGCACGTTCCGGCCGAGGGCAAGCTCGCCACCCTGGGTGGACGAGGAGTCCGCGAGCGGGGCCCCCCGCTCCACGCGCTCGCCCACCGCCACGATGGGGCGCTGGTTGATGCAGGTGCCCTGGTTGCTGCGGACGAACTTCTGGAGCCTGTACTCGTCCAGGTCGCCGCTGTCCGTCTCCACGAGGATCCGCTCGGCGGTCACGCTCATGACGGCGCCGCCGCGCTTGGCGACGACCACCTGGCCGGAGTCCTGCGCGGTGCGGGCCTCCATGCCGGTGCCCACGATGGGGCTCTCGGGCTCCAGGAGCGGCACGGCCTGGCGCTGCATGTTGGATCCCATCAGCGCTCGGTTGGCGTCGTCGTGCTCCAGGAACGGGATCAGCGCGGTCGCCACGGAGACGACCTGCTTGGGGCTCACGTCCATGTAGTCGATCTGCTCGGGACGCGCCTCCGGGAAGGCGTCGCGGTAGCGGGACGGCACGCGGTCACGCACGAAGTGGCCGGCCTCGTCCAGCTCCGCGTTCGCCTGGGCGACGTGGAACTGCTCCTCCTCGTCCGCGGGCAGGTAGACGATCTCGTCCGTCACCAGCGGGCGGATGGGAAACGCAAGGGTCTTCTGGCGCGCGAGCTCCTTGGCCGCCGCCTCGGTGAGGAGGTCGCCCTTCCTGACGATGACCTTGCCGTCCTTGCCGGCGAGGTCCACGCCCGCGCTGTACGACGTCAGGGCCTGGTCATCCCAGGAGACGGTGCGCTTGACCTTGCGGTACGGCGTCTCGATGAACCCGTAGCTGTTGATCCGCCCGTAGGTGGCGAGCGAGCCGATCAGGCCGATGTTCGGGCCTTCCGGGGTCTCGATGGGGCAGATGCGGCCGTAGTGGCTGTGGTGCACGTCGCG
>CAIYZX010000217.1 GCA_903930745.1 uncultured Chloroflexota bacterium
CCCTCGGCGTGGGCCTTCACCTGCTCCTCGAGCTCCACGATGGCCTTGTGGCCCGTGCCGCTCACGGCCTGGTAGGTGTCCACGATCAGGCGCTCGATGCCCACGGCGTCACGCAGCGCCATCAGCGGCGGCATGAGCTGCATCGTGGAGCAGTTGGGGTTCGCGATGATCCCCTCGTGCGCGTCGAGGTCGTCCGGGTTGACCTGGCTCACCACCAGCGGGATGCCCGGCTCCATGCGCCAGGCGGACGAGTTGTCCACCACGACGCAGCCGCGCTTCGCCGCCTCTGGCGCCAGCTCCTTGCTGGTGCCGCCACCCGCGCTGAAGAGCGCGATGTCGATCCCCTCGAACGCCTCGGGCGTCGCGACCTCGACGGTGATGTCCCTGCCGTTCACGGTCATGACGGTGCCGGCGGAGCGCTCGGACGCGAGCAGGCGCAGCTCCGTGTACGGGAACTGCTTCTCGGTCAGCACCTGGATCATGGTGCGGCCAACGGCACCGGTGGCACCGACGACGGCGACGACGAGCTTGTTCGAGGGATCAGCAGACATGGTCCAGCCTTCTGGCTGCGGGTGTACGGGCGGCGGGAGTATACCAGCGCCCACTTGCAGGACCCTCGATATGGCCTGACCGCGCGCTGCGCAACCGCCCGCTACCGAAGGACAGCCGGCGCTCTGCATCAGCGCCTGGGCTCCGCCTCCGCGCGGAGCTCGTCCGCGAGCGGCACGCAGACCTCCGCGGCGATCTCCGTGAACGCGCGGGATGCGGGCGTCCGGTAGCGCTCCCGGTGCCAGGCGATGCCGATGAGCCGGGGCGGCAGGTCCAGGTGCAGCGCCACCACACCCGGGTCATCGCGGTCCACCGCGAGCAGCGGCATCAGGGCGATCCCGAGGCCGGCGGCGGCCATGGCCTGGAGCGTGGCGTTGTCGTCCGTCCGGAACGCGAGCTCCGGCTTGATCCTCCGGCGGCCCAGGTCGGAGAGGAGCTTCGCCGACGCCACCGACGAGCGGAACGTCAGCAGCGGATGCTCCTCCAGCACCTCAAGCGGGGGCCACGCGGGGCCGTTCGCAAGCGGTGACGAGGTGGCCACCACCAGCACCCACGGGTCACGTGCGAGCTCCAGCGCCTCGAACGGGCCCGCCGGGAGCGGCAGCGTGCTGAACGTGAGGTCCAGCTTGCCCAGCTCCACCTCGTCCAGGACGCCGTCATCGGATGCCTCCGTGAGCTGGACGTCCACGCCGGGCCACTGGCGGGCGAACCGCTGCAGCACCGCCGGCAGGATCCGGGCGCCCACGCTCGTGTACACGCCCACGCGCAACGTGCCCACCTCCCCCGCCGCGTACGCCACGAGGTCCGCGCGTGCCGCCTGCAGGCGACCCGTGATGGCCACCACGTGCCGCAGGAACAGCTCCCCCGCCTCCGTGAGGCGGACGGACCGGCGCCCGCGCGACCGCTCGAAGAGCCGGACGTCCAGCGTCCGCTCCAGTGCGGCCACGTGCTGGCTCACCGCGGACTGGGTGTACTCCAGGGCGGCCGCCGCGCCGTGGAAGCTCCCCTCCTCCGCGACCGCCTGGAAGCTCAGCAGCTGGCGCAGCGTGAGGTCTGACAGGACGTCCGTGAGGACATCCGGCGATGGTCCGTGATAATCAGGCTGCATGATCATTGCAACCAGTATATGAGATTGCTCTTATCTACAGCGCCCGGCAGGATACGGGCATGGAACTTCTCGCAGCGATGATCGTCACCAGCATCCTCGGCGTCCTGGCCCAGACGATCGGCACTGACTCCCGCGACGCCGACCTCAGCAACCAGGTCGAGTCTCTCTAGCCTCCGGCTCAGAACAGACAGCCTCCTTCCGAAACCCCCGGCACCCACAGGCCGGGGGTTTCGCCGTTTCCGGGGCCAGCGCGCGGCCCCGCCCCGTTCCGCCCCACCCGGCCCCGCTCCGGGCATGTTGGCCACGCCGGACAAACGAAGACGCCCCCGGTGCCCGAAGGTCCCGGGGGCGTCTGCCTGTGACGCTGTGAGCGACTAGCGGGCGAGGTGCCGCTGCATCGCCGCCTTGCGGCTGAGGTTGACGCGGCCCTGGCGGTCGATCTCGGTGACCACCACCATGACCTCGTCGCCCACCGACACGACGTCCTCGACGGACGGCACGTGGTAGTCCGCGAGCTCGCCGATCCGGACGAGGCCTTCCTTGCCCGGGAGGATCTCAACGAAGGCGCCGAAGTTCATCAGGCGGGTGACCTTGCCGAGGTAGAGCGCGCCCACCTCGACCTCACGGGTGAGGCTCTCGATCCAGGCGATGGCCTTGCGGGAGTTCTCGCCCGACACGGCCGCGATCTCCACCGAGCCGTCGTCCTCGACGTTGATCTCGGTGCCGGTCTCCTCCTGGATCTTGCGGATCATCGAGCCGCCCTTGCCGATGATGTCGCGGATCTTCTCGGGGTTGATCTTGATCGTGATGATGCGCGGCGCGAAGTCGCTCATCTCCTGGCGGGCGCTCGGCAGGACGCTGGTCATCTTGTCCAGGATGAACAGGCGGGCCGCCAGGGCGCGCCTGAGGCCCTCGCGGATGACCGCCTCGTCGATGCCCTTGACCTTGATGTCCATCTGGAGGGCGGTGATGCCCTCCGTGGTGCCGGTCACCTTGAAGTCCATGTCACCGAAGGCATCCTCCTTGCCGAGGATGTCCGTCAGGACGGCGAACTTGCCGGTCTCCGCGTCCAGGACGAGGCCCATCGCAGCGCCGGCAACCGGCGCCTTGATCGGCACGCCGGCATCCATCAGCGCCAGCGTGCTGCCGCAGGTGGAGGCCATGGACGTGGAGCCGTTGGACGAGACCACCTCGGACACGAGGCGGATCACGTAGGGGAACTCCTCGTGGGACGGGAGCACCGGCACGAGCGCGCGCTCGGCGAGGTTGCCATGGCCGATGTCTCGTCGGGACGGGCCGCGCATGGGCTTGTTCTCGCCGGTGCTGTACGGCGGGAAGTTGTAGTGGTGGAGGTAGTGCTTCTCGGTCTCGGGGCTGATCGTGTCGATCCGCTGGACGTCCGAGGACGGGCCAAGCGTGGCGACGGTCAGCGCCTGGGTCTGGCCGCGGGTGAAGAGGCCGGAGCCGTGGGCTCGGGGCAGGAGGCCAACCTCCACCGAGATGGGGCGGATGTCGTCCAGGCCACGACCGTCCATGCGCACGCTCTCGTCCAGGATGAGCTTGCGGACGGTCTTCTTGTGGACCAGGGTGAACAGGCCCTTGGACAGGCGCGCCTGGCGGCGGGCGGCCTCGAGCGCCTGTGCGGAGGCCGCGGCGTCGGTCCTGGTGAGGCGGATGGCCTCGGCGATGCCGGCCTTGGCGGCCTCGATGCGGGCCGGGAGGTCATTGCCGAACCAGATGAGCAGGTTGGCGGTGGCCTCGGCGTCCGGCAGGGCTCGGTGGCTGGCCGACAGCTCGACGCCGAAGTAGGCGGCGAGGGTGGCCAGCTTGTGGTTCTCGAGGTCCGGGTAGCCCTCGCGGGAGATCACGAGGGTGTCGAAGTAGCGGCCCTGCTCCAGGCGGGTGCCGTCCGCGAGCGCCTCGTTGATGAAGGCGATGTCGAAGCCAACCGAGTGGCCGACGACGGGCGCGCCGCCGATGAACTCGACGAGCTTGCGGGCGGCCTCGGCCGGGCTGGGGGCGCCGGCGACGTCGGCGTCCTTGAGACCGTGCATCTGGTTGCCCACGATGGCGCGGCCCGGGTTCACGAGGCTGGACCAGCGGTCCACGACCTTGCCACCCTTGACGCGGACGGCGGCAACCTCGACGAGGTCGGCCATCTTGGCGTCCGTGCCGGTGGTCTCGGTGTCCACGACCACGAACTCGGCACCGGACTTGGCCAGCTCCGCGAACGCGAGGACGGAGTCCGTCTGCGGCTCGATGTACGGAACACGCTTCGGCTTGCCCACGAGCTCGCGGAGCCTGTCCTGCAGCTCCACGAGGGGCTGGAGGGCCTTCTGCGCGAACAGGATGGCCTCGGCCATCACGTCCTCGGGCAGGATCTTGACGCCCGCCTCGACCATCATGATGGCGTCGCGGGTGCCGGAGACCACGAGGTCGAGCTTGCTGTCCGCGAGCTGCGTGACGGTGGGGTTCAGGACGAACTCGCCGTCGATGTAGCCGACGCGCACGGCGCCAACCGGGCCCATGAACGGGATCTCGCTGATGGTCAGCGCGGCGGACGCGGCGATCGTGCCCAGGATGTCCGGGTCGTTCTCCTGGTCCGTGGACATGACGGTGCAGACGATCTGCACGTCGTCCTTGTAGCCGTCCGCGAAGAGCGGGCGGATCGGCCGGTCCGTCAGGCGGGCGGCGAGGATCGCGGTCTCGGACGCGCGGCCTTCGCGCTTGATGAAGCCGCCGGGGATCTTGCCCGCGGCGTACATGCGCTCCTCGAACTCCACCGTGAGGGGGAAGAAGTCAAGGCCAGGGCGGGGCTCGGAGCGGTTGGCGGTGCCGAGGACGAGGGTGTCACCGTAGCGGACGGTGACGGCGCCACCGGCAAGGCCGGCGAGGCGACCCGTCTCGAGCGTGAGGGTGCGACCCCCGAACTCGATCTCGAGCGTGGTGGGCGTGGGCATGGGTACGACGACCTCCTTGGTCGTTGGTGGGTGGATCTACCTGGCGCTGGGCGGCCGGGCTGTGCGCTGTGCGTCCGATCCGAACGTCAAACGACCCCGGGGAGCACCCGGGGTCGTGGTTCGGCGTGACTAGCGGCGCAGTCCGAGCGAGCCGATGACGGCGCGATAGCGGGCCGGGTCCTTCTTCACGAGATACGCGAGAAGGCGGCGGCGCTGGCCAACCAGCTTGAGGAGGCCGCGGCGCGAATGATTGTCCTTCGGGAAGCTGCGGAGGTGCTCCGTAAGATCGCGGATGCGCTCCGTGAGGAGGGCAACCTGGACCTCAGGAGAGCCGGTGTCGCCGTCCTTGACGGCATACTCCGCGATGACCTCTTGCTTCTTCTCCCGCGCGAGCGGCACTCGATCCTCCGACACGAACGATGGCGTGACTACACGGTTTGTTCTTCGACCGGGGGAGGATAGCAGGGGCCCCGGTGTTTCGCCAAACGGGACACCCTTCGCCCAGCGCAGCCTCCTAGGCAATGGGCCGTCCGGCGGCGGCGAAGAGCCGCTCCAGCACGCGCATGTTGGCGATCGCGTCCGCCATCGGCACGGGCACCTGCGCCCCGTCCAGCACCATCTCGGCGAAGGCGTCCGCCTCGCAGCCGTACGGGTCCGCGGGCGCAAGCTCGATGGTCTGGGTCTCCCAGGCCTCCGGCGCGCGCCGGCCCGTGGTCAGGTGGATCCGGGTGGGGATCTCCGGTGGGATGTTGAACGGGATGTCGATGGTGATCCGGCCCGTGGTCCCGTAGATGGACACGTGCTGGTCCGGCTCCACGCGCGTGGCACAGGTGAAGGAGGCCACGCCGCCGCCCGGGAACGTCATCGTCCCGCTCGTGAGGATGTCAACGTCCAGCGCCGGGTCCACCACCATGGCCGCGCTCACGGTCTCGGGCTCTGCCCCGAAGAGCATCCGCGAGAGGTTCACGTTGTAGCAGCCGATGTCGTAGAGCGCCCCGCCGCCGTACGCGGCGATGCTCCGGATGTTGCCGGCATCGTCCAGGTAGTACGAGAACCAGCTGTCCACGGCGCGCAGCTCGCCGATCCGCCCCTCCGCGATGAGCGCCATCGCGGCCCTCCACGAGGGATGGTGGCGGTACATGAACGCCTCCATCACCGGCACGCCGGTCTCCGCGGCCACGGCCGCGATGGCCTCCCCGTCCGCCGCGGTGAGGCCGATGGGCTTCTCGCACAGGACGGGCTTGCCGGCCCGGAGCGCCGCGATGGTCCACGCCGCGTGGAGATGGTTGGGCAGCGGGTTGTAGACCGCGTCCACGTCCGGGTCCGCGAGGAGCTCCTCGTACGAGCCGTATGCCCGCTGGATCCCCAGGCCGTCCGCCACGGTGCGCGCGTGCGCTGCGTCCCGCGAGGCGATCGCCACGACCTCGCCCCGCTCTCCGCGCCGGATCCCGGGGATCACCTTGGTCGTCCCGATGCGCGCGGTTGAGATCACGCCCCAGCGCAGCCGGGGCGTCATGCAGGGCCCTCGGGCGCATCGCCGAGGGGGTGCGGCACGAACGCCACGCGCACCCATGGCGTGGGCGGCGTGTCGATCAGGACAAGCGCGCCGTCCAGGACGAGCGCGGTGTCGTCCGCCTCCACGCCAACCGGGCCCACCTCCACGCGGTAGGTTCCGTCCGGCGGCAGGGCAACCGGCAGCGGGAAGCGGACCAGCGAACCAGAGCCCTTGGCACGTTCCGTCGCCTGGCCCGTCACGCTGTGCGGTCGGCCGAGCAGGCTCGCAGCCTCGACCAGGTCCCCCA
>CAIYZX010000218.1 GCA_903930745.1 uncultured Chloroflexota bacterium
ATTGACCCCGTCCACGCCGGCAATGGAACCGGCTTCGCCCGGATCCGTGAGCATGCGGTGGCCGCCGGCGCCCGCGTCTGGATCGAGGCGAGCGGGCACGGCGGCACAAACGTCGTCATCGACCTTCCGGCCCTCTGATCGATCCGACGCCCTCGGGCGTCGGATTCCGCTGCCGGACGTCGCTTTCGCCCCGATGGTCCACGCCCGTGAAGGGCATGCTGTGGCATGACCTCGCGCTCCCGGGCCGTCTTCCCGCTCCTCGCGCTCGTCCTGATCGTCTGCTGGAGCTCCGGCTTCGTGGGCATCCGGTTCTCCACCGAGAGCGCCACCGTGCCCCAGATCCTCTTCTGGCGCAGCGCGATCTCCGGGATCGGGCTCCTGCCGTTCGCCCTCCGGATGGGGCCTCGTCTCACCCGCGAGCAGGTCTGGGAGCAGGTCCAGTACGCGTTCCTGGGCATGTTCCTCTACCTCGGCGGCTTCGCCCTTGGCATCGGCCTGGGGGTGCACACGGGCCTGGTGGCCCTGACCGCGGACCTCGTCCCACTCGCCATCGCCGCGCTCTCCGCGCCCGTGCTGGGGCAGCCGCTCTCCGGCCGCCAGTGGATCGGCATGCTCGTGGGCCTCTCTGGCGTGCTGCTCGTCTCCGGTGACGCCTTCTCCGCGGGCACCGCCCCCGCCTGGGCCTACCTGCTCCCCGTTGCGGCAATGCTCTCGTTTGCCGTCAGCGTCCTCCTCCAGGAGCGGCGGCGGCACCAGTCCCCCACCCTGGTCCAGCGGCTGGCCCTCCAGTGTCTCGCCTCCGCTGCGATGTTCGCGCCAGTGGCCCAGCTGACCGGCGGCCTCGTCCCGCCGCTGACAGCGGACTTCGTCATCGGCATCGGCTGGCTGGTGCTCCTCGCCACCTACGGGGCCTGGAGCATCTACTACTACTGCCTGCGCCGGTACCGGCCCGCAGTCGTCTCCGCGACGATCTACCTGAGCCCGCCGCTCACGATGGTCTGGGCCTGGGCGATGTTCGGCGAGCCGCTCACCGTGGGCATGACAGTTGGCGTGGTGGTCACGCTCGCCGGCCTCGTGATGGTGGCCCGCTACGAGGCGCCGACGCCGGTCGAGGCCGGCCCGACACAGGCCACACGAGCTGCGTCACCTGCCGATCGGGCGGCACCTCTAGGAGGCTGACCGCCTCGGCGGGCCCTGCGACGCCCATAGGTGAATGGCCAGGCGGCCCCGTGTCGCGTCCAGGGAGGGAGCGGCGCTCGCCGGTGGACGCCAATGTCCGATGTCCGGACGCGGGAGCATGCAGGGCCGCATTGACGCTCACGGTCCATCGGCCGCATCGTGTCCGGCATGCACCTTCCCCCGCCTGACCACGCCTTCGCGAGCGACAACGTCGCCGCCGCCCACCCCGCCGTCATGTCCGCCCTCGTGGCCGCCAACACAGGGAGCGCCGTCCCGTACGGCGAGGATCCCTGGACCGCCGGCGCGATCGCCCGTCTTCGGACGCTCTTCGGTGCGCCGGACGCGGAGATCCTCTTCACGTACGGCGGCACCGGCGCAAACGTGGTGGCGCTCGCGTCCGTCCTCGCGCCCCACCAGGCCGTCATCTGCCCGTCCAGTGCGCACATCAACACGGACGAGTGCGGCGCGCCGGAGCGGTTCACCGGGGCCAAGCTGATCGACGTCCCCACCCCGGACGGCAAGCTGACGCCGGAGATGGTCCTCCCGCTGCTGCACGGCGGCCACGGCGAGCACCAGGTCCAGCCCGCGGTGATCGCCATCAGCCAGACCACCGAGCTCGGCACGGTCTACTCGCTGGACGAGATCCGGGCACTGGCGGATCTCGCCCATGCCCACGGCCTACTCCTGTTCGTGGATGGCGCCCGGCTGGCAAACGGCGTGGCAGCCCTCGACTGCTCGCTCGCCGAGATCGCGGCCGCCGGCGTGGACCTGCTGACCTTCGGCGGGACCAAGAACGGCCTGATGTACGGCGAGGCGGTGGTGTTCCTGGACCCGGCGCTGGCCCATCGGGCGCGGTACGTGCGCAAGCAGTCCATGCAGCTCGCGTCCAAGATGCGCTTCGTCTCCGCGCAGTTCGAGGCGCTCCTCGCGGACGATCTCTGGCTCCAGGGCGCCCGCCACGCCAACGCGATGGCCCAGCTCCTCGCCGCGTCCGTCCGCGACATCGACGGCGTCCGGCTCCTCCGCGAGCCCCAGGCGAACAGCCTGTTCGTCTACCTGCCCAAGCACGCCATCGAGCCGCTCCAGCAGTGGTCCTTCTTCTGGGCGTGGGACGACGCGACCGGCCTTGTGCGCTGGATGACGAGCTTCGCGACGACCGAGGAGGACGTGCGCCGCTTCGCCGCAGGCGTTCGGGAGGCCGTTACCGGAGCCTGACGGCGGCAGTAGGATGAGTTCCGGTGCCGGCGATTGGCGCGGCGCCGCCGCGACACACGGGGGGAAGACCATGGCGAATGGAACATGGGCGAGGCTCGCAGGGGCAGCCGGCCGCATTCCGCCATTCGCCCGCGCCACGCTGGTCCTCGTCGTGCTTGCTTTCGCGGCCCTCGGGCTGAGCGCCTGCGGCGGCCCTGGAGGTCTGACACTCCCGACGCTGCCCGTCCTGCCGGAACAGCTCCCCGCCGCAATCCCCGGCGCAGGTGAACAGACCCTGGCCTGTAGCGAGGTCCGGACCTTCCCGGCCTCTGCCCTCTCCGCCCCCACGGGTGCAGAGAAGGCCGTTGGCCCCGAGTACGACGCCCTCCGCACCGCCCTCGCGGACTTCGGCCCCGAGTTCGCAGGCTCCGCCGACTGGACGTGGCTGCTCGCGGGGCGCGATGCAACGGGGGCGACCTTCCTCTCGAAGACCTCCGCCGACGCGTGGACCTCGATCGACGTGAAGTTGGACGCCACCGGGTGGAAGGCGGGCGGGATGGGAGACTGCAGGCTGCGCGTCGTGGTGGCGGCGGGGTTCGGGCCGGCGTCCTGGGGACTGGATCCCGCATTCCCCGCCCCAACCCCGACGACCACGGAGGTCCACATCCTGGTCTGGGAGCTGGCGTGCTCGGGCGGCGCGAGTGCGAACGGTCGGATCTCCGCCCCGGTCGTCCACTACGACGCCACGACCGTGACGATCGCGCTCGGGGTGCGCCCCATAGAGGCCGATCCCGGCGTCCTGCTCACGTGCCCGGGGCCGCCGGGAGCCAAGGCGACCCTCACCCTCCGGGAGCCGCTCGGCAGCCGGACGCTGCTCGACGGCGGCCAATTCCCGCCGGTTGCGCCCGCGAAGCCACTCGGCAGCTGAACGCAACGGGCGGGTTCCGGGGCCCGGGCGGCGCCTCTGGCACGAGCCGCTCCATGGCAACGAAGATCATCCTGGACGTCCACACCGGCACTGACGACGCCGTCGCCCTCAAGACCGCGGCGCTGTCGCCGACATCGAGATCGCGGGGAGCCGCGGTGGTCAACGGCAACACCGTGCTGGACTCCTGCGTGGAGAACACGCTCCGCGTCTTCGAGTGGATCGGCATCAGGCCATGACCGGCGGGCCAGCGCCGCCAAGACCGCCGTCGGCGATGCGCCAGGCTGCGGCGATGCCCGGGTTCGGCAAGCGCTGAGGCCAGGCTGCGGCGTCTGTGCCAGGCAGGTGGCACGCGGGAACTCCAACATCGCGTGGTCCCCGCCACGCTACCGGAGGCCGCATGACAGATCCCGATGCCACGAACCCCATGGTTGCGTATCTCGCCCAGCTCACCCGGCTCGAGGACCTGATCCGCGAGGGCGTGCGGCAGATGGTCCAGCTCGAGGCCCAGCCATCCCCCTGGATCGGGGAATCCATGCCATGGGGCGCCGACTGCCACCTCCTGCCGCTGCCGAAGCTCTATCCCCTGGTCCGCGCCCGGGCCGAGTGGTTCTTCGGCCCGGACATTGGCATCCACATGGTCACGCTCCTCACCTACGCCGTGCGCTGCACGGCACCTGGCTGGAAGCTGGGACTCGGCCATCAGCCGGCGAAGGTCGCGGGGTACATCGCCCGCGCCGAGCGCCAGGCAGCAGCGAGAGCCATCGCCCTCGCCGACGACTGGCCGGATGTGCCCCGGACCATCGAGGCCGCTGCGGAACGGGCGGACGTGTACCTGTCGCCCGGGATGCGCGACTACACCATCCGGGTGATGCTTGGCCACCTGTTCGCCGATGGCGGAAGGCCCATCGGCCTGGTGGACCGCCTGCCGCTGGGGTACCGCGGGGCCCTGGTGCAGGCGCTCGGGAGCCCCTGGAGCGATCTGCGCGAGGCGGTGTGGGGTCGCCTCGTGGAGAACCTACGCGGCACCCCTGCGTTTATCGCGCAACAGGAGGAGGACGCGGCCAGCGCGGCTGCCATCCAAGCGCACCGTGCGGAGGCCGCGGCCCGGCCGCGCCCGGCCACCGCACAGCCGGAGCCACTGCCGCCCCTGCCGCCCCTGGAGCCGGATCCCTCCCCCGCGGAGCGGATCGTGGCGTGCGCACGAGCGGGCGAGCCGGTCCCTGACGAGGTCCTGGACGACTTCTTCGCAGACCTCGACCTCGAGAACGCCGGCTACGAGGACCTCATCTCGCCAGACTTCCCCACCTGGGGAGACGGGGCCCGCGAGGCGCTGGAGGCAGACGACCACCCCTGGTCCGCCCTGACCGATGACGAGGACCGGCGGGCGGAGCTCATCGAGGGGGCGGACCCAACGGACGCGGAGCTGTGGCGCGTGGCCCAGGCCGTCATCGATGCGGCAGCGGAGGAGTTGGTGTCGAAGGCCGTCGCGCTCCTGGAGGTGGAGACGGACGACGCCTCGGTGTGGCTCGTCGATGTGATCGGCGACCTGGGTCTCCACGACACAAGCGGGCCGTTCCTCACCTTCTCGGACGCCACGTCCGCGTTGCGGGACGCGGGCCGGCGTGCGGACGATCCGATCACGTCACACGATCTTCGCGTGTTGCGCGGCCACTGACCCCGCTCTTGCGGTTGCTGGGGCGCATGGGTATTCCGCTCAGGACGCCCGTGGGGCGAGATGGACTGGCAGCCAAACGCCAACAGCGGCGCCAGCTCAGCCCCGTCCGGACGAGCGGGCCCTCGCATAGATCGCGTGCAGCTTCGCCCACGGGATCTGCGGCCACGGAAGGCCGCGGCGATCCAGGTATCGCTGCGCGGCCGCCCGTCCACCACGGAGCTGGCGGAACGCGCTCATGCCGGCGCCTGCGCCCTCGATGTGGCGGGTTGCCCGGAAGACCCAGGCCTCGCCATCGGGCTCCAACGTGCCGGACGCCACGACGTTGGTCTGGTTCCACAGAGCGTCGTCATGGAAGTGGCCCAGCAGCCCTGCCGGTCCCGCCTGCGCGGCGACGTATCCCGGCAACATCATCCGGAACACCTTCCGCGAGGCGTCCGGCACGGGCACGCACCGGACGCTGTACGGGTAGCCGTCTGCGCCCACGACCGTGAGCACCACCGAGGGATACCGGGCCAGCTTCCTGACCAGGTCATCCCACATGGGACACCTCCCGCGGCTCGAGGGCGAAGTCCGCGTTCGGCCACCACAGGATCCGCGTGGGGACGATCCGGATCGGGATCCTGGCGCAGTACCAGCGGCCCATCGCCCACTGCATCGGCCCCCAGGTGGACCACTTGGCGGCGGGCTGGAAGCGGTAGACCTTCTCCCAGACCTCTTCCACGCCCTCGAGGGCGGTCAGCTCCCCCGCCACGGCGTCACCCTGCACAAGGACGGCGGGCGGGTTCCCGAGGCCGGACGCTCGCGGCTCCGAGAAGAGCATCGACACGCGTGGATTGCGCTCGATGTTCACGGCCTTCTGCGGGAAGCCGATGGAGGTGCTGGTCAGGAACTCGCCCCGGTCCTCCTGGTACACCACCGTCACGGGCCAGGTGGCCGGGGTGCCGTCCTTTCCGATCGTGGTGAGCTCGGCCGTCCGGAACCGGTGCAGGACGGCGGCCACATCGGGCGGGACCTGGAACGTGGTCATGCGGCTCCCCTCGCATTCGGCGTCCGTCGATAGGTTGCGGCCGGTGCGGATGACGATCCTACTGACGGGTTCGCGGGCCGATCCTGGTGACCCACCCCGCGCGACGCCACGTGCAGCCGGTATCTGACGGATGCGACGAGGCAGTGCCGCCGGCTGGGCCTCGATGTGGCGCTTGGTAGCCGCTGTGCGAGGGAACGCGGTCGACTCGTCGAAGCAGCGGCAGCCATTGCGTCCTTGCAGGCGACGAGATCCGGGTGGCCCGAATCGGCGACGTCTCCCGTCCGTCGTCTCCGGCCGGCCTACGGCAGCGAATACGTGTATGCGGGCTCCGAGCCTGGCTCCTGCTCGACCCGAATGAACTCGACCGTCACGCCGGTCGGCGCCACCGTGACGCGGAGGTGGCCGCTGCCCGGGAGGACCGTCCCCTCCGAGTACGCACCCGCCTGGCCCATCGTGTCGCTCGGATCCGCGGGCGATGGGACGGTCTGGTAGATCACCCCGTCGAGCTCCTGGCGCGCGAACACGTGGTCGTGCCCCTGGAAGAACACGGTGACCCCGGTGTCGGCCATCAGCTGCTGGATGGTCCTGTCCCAGCCTGGACGATTCTCGGCGAGGTGCGCCGCGTCACCCCACTCACCCACGCCAGCAATCTCAACGCCACCGCGCCCGGTGCCATTGACGTGATGGGCGAACACGAACTTGTGCGTCGCCGTGCTCCCGGCCAGCGTTGCCTCGAGCCATCGGTACTGCTCGTCACCAAGGGTGACGCTCCACGGATCCTTCTTCCCCTTGCCGCCTGCCTCGCCGCCATGGCCCTCGCCGAAGGCGTTGTCCACCACGCCCGGCGAGTGCCAGTACGGGTCGATGACCACGAACAGCGCGTCACCCCACGTGAAGGCGAAGTAGTCGCGGAGGAGGCCGATGTGCTCAACCGGCGTCTCGTCACCCGTGTAGAACAGGTCCGGGGCGGGCTGCGGGAAGTAGGCGTTGCGCGATGTCTGCGCCCACACGGCCACGTTGTCCGGGCTTCCGTCGAGGTTCGCGAGCGCGGCCTGCTCGTGATTGCCGTTGACCAGGAAGATCGGGGTCCCGGCAGCGGTGAGCCATTGCCGCTGGCGGAGATAGACCGCGTCAACCGACGGCCGGTCAACCTGGCGAAGGGTGTCAACGCTGAAGTCGTCGCCCATCATCACGAGGAAGTCCGGTGCGTCCGAGGCGATCTGCTGGAGGCCGAGGGCGTAGAGGTCTGCGTCCCACTGCTTGCCGACACGCTCCGGGTGGGAGTCCCCCTGGACGTCGAAGACGAACGTACTGCCGGCAACTCGCTGCGTCACGAACGTCCGCTCCGGCCCAACCGTGGTCCCCGACCTGACGCGGTAGTAGTAGCGCGTGTCCGGGAGAAGGCCGGTGATCGTGATGTCCAGTGGCACGCCTGCGACAGCACCCTGCGGGTCCGAACGGCTCGGGTACGTGCCCCTCGCGGTCCCGTACTCGACCACCACCTCCATGGCCGCTCCAGGGACCGCGTTCACCGTGATCGAGGTGTCCGTGGGCCGGCCGAGCAGGTCGCCCGCCAGGAGGGACGCCTCCGCCGGAGCGAGAGTGGGAGCCTCGGTGCCGCCGCCCCCGCCCGTGGCGGCGGGCGTCGTAGGGCTGTGGATCACGGATGGCGCGGGCCCGCCCAGGGCGCAGCCTGCGACCATCGCTCCTGCGACGATCAGTCCCGTGATGCGACGCTCGTAGCCCGCCACCTCACGCCCCCTCGTCAACGGTGTAGCTGGACACCACATCGCCGTTTGCGTACCCCGAGGTGTCCGAACCCTCCAGCCCGGTGTGGATGTAGTCCACCGTGACACCCGCCACCCCCACCGTGACCCGGAGGTATCCCGGGCTTGGCAGGTTGACCCCGGCAAGGTACCCGTACTCGGCTGCCACTCTGCCCACGTCGCCACCGACCGTTGCCGGCTGCGGCACCGTCTGATAGACAACGCCGTCCAGCTCCTCTCGGGCGTAAAGATGGTCGTGCCCCTGGAAGAAGATGGTGACGCCATACCGGACCAGGAGGTCGTGGACCGGCAGCCCCCATCCCGGCCGGTGCTCCTCGAAGCCGTCCGAACCGTCGGCGCCGGCCCCGCCCCATTCGTAGCCGCCTGCCTGGACGACGCCGCCTCGAACATCCCCGATGAGGTGGTGGGCGAAGACGAACTTGTACGGCTTCGTGCTCGTGCTCAGCACATCCCGGAGCCAGGTGTACTGGGTCTCGCCAAGCGTCCAATCCCAGAGATCACCCTCTGGCCCGGGCTTGTGCGAAGTGGCCGAGTACGGATCCAGCACCACGAAGAGTGCGTCGCCCCACTCCCAGGCATACGAGCTGTCCCGCAGACCCACGCTCGCGTCCGGCGCACCTCCTGAGTAGAAGTCCACCCGCTCCGGGTTGGGGTAGTACAGGCGCCGGGCGCTGGTTGCCCGCGCGGCGACCGAAGCGTCACCGTCCGCGAGCGACCATCCCGCCTCGCCATCGTGGTTGCCGTTCACGAGGTACAGGGGCACAGACGGGCCCGCGATGCCGAAGTGATCACGCAACGTGGCGTACGTGGCCTCGAGGCCCTCCGCACCCTTGCCCATCTTGTCGCCCATGAAGGTGTCGCCGAGATCCACGAGGAAGTCCGGCTGCGTGTCCCGCACGCTCTCGAGCGCCACGCGGAACAGCTCGGGACTCGCCTTGTCGTCCAGCCCCACGTGTGGGTCCGCCTCCACCGCGAAGGAGAACGGAGAGCCCGGTGATCGCTGCGTGTGGAACCTGGACTCCGGTTCGACAACGAACGCGTCCGCGGCGGCTGGCCTGAAGCTGAGGCGGTAGAACCACGCCGAGTCCGGCTCGAGGCCGGTGAGGGTCAGCTCGGTTGGCACGGCAGCACCAAGGTCCACCGTCGCGGTCTGCGCGGTGTATGCGCCGCTTGCCGGCCCGTGCTCCACGAAGGCCTCCCCGGCGACATCCGATGCCACGCTCACGACGATGGAACTGTCCGTTGGCGAGCCCAGGATCACGGTCCCTTCGAAGACGCCGGAGGGCGCAGTCGTCACCGCCGCCGTCGCCTGGGAGGGCGTCGCGGTCCCGGGGGCACCTGGTGCGGCGGACCTCGCGCCATCCTCGACACAACCCCCGGCCGACAGGGCGAGGATCACCGAGATGCCGAGGCGGATTCCGTCAGTCCAGCGACCCATTGGCACTCCCAATCTCCGCCGGCGCCACGCGAGACGGGCCGACCCTCCCGCAGGCTGTCACCCGGAGGTGACACCTCGATGTCTCACAGGTTACGAATTCGTCACCGGTGCCGCTGAGACGACGGAGCCGTGCTTGACTACGGCGCGCCCCGGGCCGCCCAGCTCGCGGCGAAGGCCATCGAGATCATCCGCGCGCACGCAGGCGCCCCGGGCTGAGCCCCGGAACGACCTCCGGCGGACGCCGAACGATCAAACGGCGGCGTCGTCCGCGCGGGAGGCCGGCCTGGCGTTGCCCTCGGCCATCCTGGCCGCCACCACGGTGCGCTGCACCTTGCGGGTATGCGTGCGCGGGAAGTCCGGCTCGGGAAAGGCGCCGGACTCCACGACCCGCTGGTGCGGGGCCAGCTGGCGGTTGGCGCGCTTCACGGCCTCCTGCACGAGCTGCGGCTCCTCCGGCACGTAGTCCGGGAAAGCGGCACCCGCACGGTAGGCCATCGCGATCCGGCCCTCGCCCGCGTCGTAGACCACCGGCTCCACGAGGCCGTGCGCCATGAGCGCCGCCTCGACATCCTCCGGGTGCACGTTCATGCCGTTGGGCAGCGCGATCAGCGAACGCGTCCGGCCAATCAGGCGGAGCGAGCCATCGACACCCAGCTCGCCGTAGTCGCCGGTTCGGTACCAGCCATCGGGCGTGAAGGCCGCGCTCGTTGCCTCCGGGTCCTCCCAGTAGCCCGCGAACACGGACGGGCCTCGCGCGACGATCTCCCCGTCCGGCTCGATGCGCAGCTGGAGCGGCGGAAGCGCCCAGCCCACGCGGCCGTGTGGCGTCCGGCCCGGGAGGTTCGTCGCCACCAGGCCGGCCTCCGTCGAACCATAGCCCTGGATGACGGCCACGCCCAGCGCCTCCCAGGCACGCTGGAGGTTGGGCGGAAGGTGGGCGGCCGAACAGAGCACCATCCGGAGCTCGCCGCCGAGCGCCTCGTGCACACTCTTGAACATGCGGCGGCGCAGGCTAACGGGCAGATAGGGCGCGATGCGGAGCGCCCTGCGGAAGGTGGCGCCTTTGCCGGAGCGGTCCGCCTCACGCCTGACCGCCGCCAGGAGGAGCTCCAGGACCTGCGGCACCACGACGAGCGCCGTGGCCCGATGGCCCTTGATCGCCGCCGCGAGCACGTCCGGGCGGAGCGTTGTGATGTACTCCGGCTCCGCGCGCGCCGCCACCGCGTAGATGACCCCGGCGACCTGCTCCATGATGTGCGACAGGGGCAGGATGGAGACGAGCCGGTTGCCGCCGGCGGGGATCGTGGCAAGGCACCGGGCCGTGGATGCCAGCAGCATGGCCTGGGTCACCGTGACGCCCTTGGGATTCCCGGTGGAGCCGGAGGTGCAGAGGATCTCCATCGGCTGATCCGGCCTGGCGGGCTCGCGACGGGCCAGCGCGTCAACTGCCTCCGGCGGAGCCGGGTCCGCCAGGTCGTCCAGGTCAAGGACCGGCAGCCCCGCGATGCTGGGGATGGACGCGGGCTCCAGCGTGCTGCCGGCGCCGAGGAGCAGGGCGGACGGCCTGGTGAGCGACGCGATCCGGCCCACCGTGTCCGCGGTCATCCGCGCATCCAGCGGGACGAGGACCACGTTCGCCCGCCCTGCCGCGAAGAGGGCGGCCGCGAAGCCGGGTCCCGGGGCGCCCTGGACGAGGACGCGCTGGCCGGGCTCCAGTGCCGCGGCGAGGCGGGCGCTGGCATTCGCCACGGCGTCCCCAAACTGGCCCATCGTCATGCTCAGCTCGCGGGCCCTGGAGGTGCGCACGCCGAGGAACGGGGCATCGCCTCGGCCCACCAGCGCCTCCTCGAGGAGCGCTGTCAGGGTGTCCGGCACGCGACCGACGCTGGGAAGGGCAGGCACGGTGGTGGTCCTCATCCGGGGGCATCGGGCAACGCGCGGGGGACGGGTTGGCGGGCAGCCGCGGGGTGCTCACGCCGCGGCACGCAGTAACCGCGAGGATACACGCCGGCATACGGACGGAGCCGGGCACGCGGCCACGTCGCCCCGGTTCAGCGAAGCGCTTTCACGAAGGCGAGGATCTCGGTGGTCGTCCGCCGGGCGGCCGGCGCCCATCTCCGGGAGACGCCTGGGTACTGGTCGAAGCCGTGGACGGTGAGGGGCAGCTCCACCAGGGTCGATTGACAGCCGAACCCCAGCAGCACCCGGTGGAGCGCCCGGCCCTGGGCCGCGGGGATGACGCCGTCATCGCAGCCCACGACCTGGAGTACCGGCGGGCTTCCGGGGGTGGCGAGTGCCACGGGTGACCAAGTGGTGTATCGATCCGGGGCATCGACAGGCGTGCCGCCGAACAGGTCGTGGATCAGCGCTGCGCCGCCGGGCAGGTTCCCGTAGCGATACGAGGGGAAGAGCCGCAGGCGTGTGACGAGGCGATCAACGATGGTCGTGTCGTGTTCACGCGGCCGGAGCGACGCCGGCACCGGCGCTCCTGTGCATGGTTGCTGGGGGTTGACGCGACCGTACTCGATCCAGAAGGCTTCCGGGTCCGTGACCGCAGACACGGCCACGACGCCTCGGATGGCCGGTCCGTCGTCCTCGCCGCGGGCCAGTCTCCGGGACTGCCGGAAGGCATGGAACAGGGCGAGGTGCCCGCCGCCCGCGTGCCCGATGAGCACAATGCGATCCGCTCGCACGCCGTGCGCCTGCCCTTCGGTCGCGAGCCAGCGGACCGCCAGTCCAACCGCCTCGTCCATCGCTTCAAGTGTTGCGCCCGGCGCGAGCGGATAGGCGACGTCAAGGGCAACGTGCCCAGCCGCGGTCAGCAGCCGCATCAGGGGTGCGATGCAGAACCCCTTGTCCAACGCCTGCCAGAGTCCGCCGTGCAGATAGACGATCCCGATACCGGACGGCTCCCGCCCTGGCTCCGGCCGCCAGAGGTCACCGAGGGCCGCGTCACCGCTCGTCAGGGAACCGAGCCGGAGATCCCGCCGACACCTACCCGCTGGCACCGGAAGTGGCCCTGGCCGGTGACCGCCGAGCGCGGTCCACGCGTAGCGCGTCGTCAGGCCCGCCCCACCAAGAGCCACGATCCCCAGCTTCTGCCGGCCTGTGGTCAGCGCCAAGGATCCGACGACCGCGCCCGCCGCGGCGATCACCGGCGACCACGCCTGTGCCAGCAGCCGGGGCAGCCACAGGACGACGGCGGCGCGCCCCTTCGACGGACCGGCGACGGCCAGACCTCCAGCGACGCCCACCAACCACCCGATGATCCGCATCCAGCGCTCCATGGCCAGCCAAGCGTACGCGGCCGGAGCCGGGGTAGCGACGTCGAAGGCCCCGTCGATCGAGCCGTCCCACGGGATGGCAGGGTGCTGGCGCTTCGAGCGGAGGAGATCGCTACAGCTGCAGCTGTGCCACGCGAGCTGTCACTACAGGCGCCCACCCTCGCCGCATGAAGAGAATTCGTTGTCGGGTCAGGGTCGCGACCGAGGTCGTGCCGGCCGGCCGCCTCGTCCGCCATCCGCGATGCCGGGCATGCGGCGTCCGATACGGGTACCGCGAGGGCATCGGCGGCGCATACTTCCTGCACGTCGACGATCCCAGGTTTCGCCTGGAGGTGGTTCCACCTCCAGGGGCGTGTTCGCCTGCTGAGATCATGACGTCCGATGAACATATGGGGGCAGAAGATGACGACAGAACACGACCTCTACCCGTGGCCGTACTCCTATCCGAAGGAACCTGTCGCGCTGGGGGCGGAGATCGTCGGCACCGGCCGCACGTTCGGCGACTTCCTCGCGTGGGCGTACTCGGAGGTCCTCGACAGCCAGAAGCGGGGCATCCTCGCTGAGTACCTCGTGATGACCGCGCTCGGACTGAACCTCCCCTACCTGTCCGGCGACTTCTATGACCTGCGCCACCCTGATGGGTTCGGCATCCAGGTCAAGGCATCCTCGGCGGCTCAGCGATGGGAGAACAAGAAGGTTCACCGGATCTCCTTCGGGACCCGCGCGACCTCGCGGTCTGAGCTGGTGGACGAAGAACTGGGCCTCGTCACGCTCACGGCCGAGAAGCGACGCTGGGGCGCGGCCTGGGTCTTCGCCGTTCATCTCCCCAGCGCAGACGACAACCCGGACACCGTTCGCAGAGAGCTGCTTGACGCCGGGACGTGGCACTTCTGGGTGGGCTCGCCAGACGATCTCACCACGAAAAGCGTTCCGCTGCTGACGGTCATCGCCAACCTTGGGACAGGCGTGACCCACGAGGGCCTGAAGGCTGCGGTCGATCGCGTGGTGCATGGACCCTCACCCGTTCCTGATACTGAGTGGAAGGCGAAGCCCAAGCTCGTTCACTGGCTGGAGGAAGAGCGCATGCACCTGGTGCCCGAGGGGGCCCTCGAAGCAGTGCATCGCACGCTGTCGGAGCTCACCGACCTGTATGGCCCCAGCTTGCAGACCGCGTTCGTGCCGGGCGAGGTGCGGTTTTGGCTCGTCCGATCGCGCAAGATCAGGATCAGCCTCGAGGCTCGCGAAGACCTCAAGAGCGGCAAGGCCCGGCTCTTCCGATGGACCACAACCCAGCGCGGGCAGTCGCCTGACCGGGACGCAGGGGAACCGGTTGCGTGGGATGACCTCTCGGCTGCGGCGGTGGCGGCGCTCCGTCAAAGCCCTGCCGTTCGAGCGGGCGTCCATGATCGTCAAGGCCCTGATGGGAGCCAGTAGTGCCGCCCGAGTTCAAGCCCAGGCTTCGCCTGAACGAGGCCATTGCCAATGAGCTCGCTCGCATCCTCGATGAGGAAGTCGAGCGGATGATGATCTCCCGGAGGGAGATGATCGATGGCGGAGACAAGGGGTCAGGGAAGTACGTCAATCTCACCGCGTCGATCCGGCGCGTCCAGGATCTCCGAAAGCAGCTCACCGACACCCTCCGCGACTACGGGTGGGGCGACTTCGCCAACGACTGAACTCAAGATCTTCAAGTCCCGCCCGCTCCTTTCGACAGGGTCAGGACGGCGAGAGGCGTCGCCCCTTGTGACCGAAGATCCCGTGTGCCAGCACTCCCCAATCGGCTGGCGCAGACGGGCGACGCGCCGTCACCATCAGCATCGGAGGCAGGACGATGGCCGGCTACTTTCTCGTCGAGCTGGAGTGGACCGACCTTGAGGGCAAGGACCGCTACATCAGGGAAGCCGCGGGTGTGATCGCCGCGTTCGACGGCACATTCGTTGCCCGTGCGTTGCCCGTGCACCCGAAGTCAGGGTGATCGAAGGCGAGTCGCCGGTGAAGAACATGCTGGTGATCCTGCGGTTCCCCACCGCCGAGCGCGCGCTCGCGTGGTACGACTCGCCGGAGTACGCGCCACTTCGCCGGCTCCGTGAACAATCGGGGCACACGAACATGATCTTCTTCGAGGGCGCCTGACGGCCAGCCCCTTGACCCGGAGCCCAGCTCGAACATGCTCGCGAGCTGGGCAGGAACTGGCGCCCCCGGACGGACTCGAACCGCCGACGCGCACCTTAGGACGGTGCCGCTCTATCCAACTGAGCTACGGGGGCGTGGGCGCGATCGTACCGGACGCGGGGTGTGCCCCGCGCGAATGAGGGGTCAACAGGGCCTCAGGCAGGCCCGCCGTGCTCCTCGCGATTGCGCATGGCATCGGCGGCCATGGTCATGTACTCGTGAAGGCGGAGCTTGAGGTCCGCGTCCGCGTCCGAGGCGTCAACGGCCGCGCGCATGTGGAACAGCCAGCGATCGCGCTCCAGGCCGCCGATGGAGTACGGGAAGTGCCGTGCGCGCAGCCGAGGATGCCCGCGCTCCTCGAGGTACGTCGTTGGCCCGCCCCAGTACTGGACCAGGAAGAGGGTGAGGCGCCGCTTGGCACCGCCCAGCTCCGCCTCCGGGTAGAGCGGGAGCAGGACGGCATCATCCGCCACGCCCTCGTAGAAGCGGTCCACCAGCCGCTCGAAGAAGGGCATGCCACCAACCAGCTCGTAGAGGGTGGGCTGTGCCATCAGGCGGGATTTTAGGGACCGTCGGAGACGCACGAGAGCCAACTTCGCGCACCCGCGTCCGCCGGCCCCGGGCCAATGCGGCAAGCCCGCCTACAATGCCGGAACCGTGTCCAGCACCCCCACCGTCATCACCCTCTACGGACGCCAGGGCTGCCATCTCTGCGAGGACGCCCGCGCGATGCTGGACGCCCTCCTCGCCCAGCGCAGGGCGCAGGGTCTCCCCTCCCCGGCCGTGGTGGAGCACGACATCGATGCCGATGACGACCTGCAGCGCCGCTACATGGTCACCGTCCCGGTGATCGCCATTGGGGACCGCGAGCTGCCCCTGGCCACGAGCGCCGCGAAGATCCGCCGCCTCCTCGCCGAGACGCTGGACGGCGAGTCCACCGAGGGAGCTCCTGCGTGACCGGCGACTACACCCTGCTGATGGCCATCGCGGCGGGCCTGCTCTCCTTCGTCTCCCCGTGCGTGCTGCCGCTCGTTCCGGCGTACCTCGGCCAGCTCACCGCCGTGGCCGTCGCATCGCAGGGCGGCGCGAAGCCGTCTCGATGGGCCGCGGTCCGGCACGCGATCTTCTACGTCGCAGGATTCGGCGTGGTGTTCACGCTCCTGGGCGTGACCGCCGCCTTCGCGGGCGGCGCCGTGGCGCAGTACATGAAGCCGCTGCGGATCATCGGCGGTGCCGTGCTGGTCCTGATGGGCCTCAGCCTCGCCGGGATCATCAGGATCGCCGCGCTGGAGCGGACCTGGCGGCCGATGGACGCCGGTGCCTCCGCGGGCGTCGCCACGATGACCGGCGGCATGTCACTCGGCGGCGGTGACCAGGGCATCGGCGGCCGCCTCGGCAACCGCCTCGTGGGCGGGAAGGCCGGCTTCGGCACCTCGTTCGCGCTCGGTGCCATCTTCGCCATCGGCTGGACGCCCTGCATCGGGGCCATCCTGGGCGGCATCCTCATGATGGCAGCAACAGCAGAGGGCAAGCTCCAGGGCGCACTGCTGCTCCTGGGCTACACCGCGGGCCTGGGCATCCCGTTCCTGGTGATCGCCGCGTTCTATGACCGCGCCCGCCCGCTCGTCCGCTTCCTCGTGAAGCACGGCAACGCGGTGTCGCTCATCGGCGGGCTCCTCGTGGTGGCCATCGGCCTCGCGATGATGTTCGACCTGCTCTGGCTCCTCCCCCGCTACTTCCAGTTCACGCCCGCGCTGTGACCCAGGGCCGTCCCACGGGCATCGGCCCGTTCTCCTTCGGCCGCCTCGGTGGCGTCCTCGCGGTGGTCGTGGTCGCGGCCGTCGCGCTCTTCGTCCTGACGCGGCCCATCGCGCCCGCCGGCCCCGGCGGTCCCACGCTGCCTCCCGGCGCCACCCCGTACCTCGTGGGTGATGCCAAGGAGGGCCTGGCGCCCGGCGACCTCGCCCCGGAGCTCGCGTGGCAGGACGCGAGCGGCGCCACGCAGCAGCTCAAGGACCTGGACGGCAACCCCGTCAGCCTGGCGGACCTGCGCGGCAAGGTGGTGCTGCTGAACTTCTGGGCCACGTGGTGCCCGCCATGCCAGGGCGAGACGCCGGTCCTGCGGGAGATCGCCAACGCCTACGGGCCCCGCGGGCTCGTGGTGATCGGCGTCGCGGTCCAGGAGACCACGCCGGACGACGTGCGCGCGTACGCCGCGACGTACAACCTGCCCTACCGGATCGCGTTTGACGCCACCGCGGACATCTTCAACCGCTACCGCATCTTCGCGCTTCCCACGCAGGTGCTGATCGATGCCGGAGGCCGGGTGGCTGGCGTCGTCAACGGCCCGCTCAGCCGCGAGGGTGCCGCGGGGTGGCTGGATCCACTGCTGCCCCCAGCCTCGCCCGGCATCGGCGGATACGTTCCGCACCCACTTCCACTGATTCCCGTACAACATTCCTTCGATTCCGCTGACACGAACAGGTCCGGTGCCTGAAGATGCAGCCATGATCCCGCGCCGCGCAGCCGATGCCCCGTCACGCTCTGGCAGCCGGCGTCCGCACGCTCCCATCGCAGGCTACGTGCTTGCGGCCGGCATCGCCCTCATCGCGGCATCCACACTCGTTGGGACATTCTTCCTCCTTGACTTCCAGCGGCAGGGCCTGGAGAGCAGGCTGC
Organism: uncultured Chloroflexota bacterium; assembly: GCA_903930745.1. Taxonomy (GTDB): domain Bacteria; phylum Chloroflexota; class Limnocylindria; order Limnocylindrales; family CSP1-4; genus CAIXZV01. The sequence goes on from CAIYZX010000218.1 coordinate 17,364, forward strand.
ACGCGGAGAACACGGACGCGGCAGATGCATTCGGGCAGCTGACCACCAGCGCAGCCGTCGCGCCGGCGGCCATCGCCGGCCTGTTCAGTGGCGTCGGCCCCGCCAACGTCACGGACAGCACCTTCGCGGAGTTTGCACGGCCGCTCCTGGACGAGCAGGCGGTGACGGCGCTCGAATGGATCCCGGTCGTTCCGGAGGCGTCGCGCCGTGGGTTCGAGGCAGCGCGCGCGCTCGTCTATCCCGGCTACGGCATCCGCCAGTTCGCCCCCGGCGGCACGTTCGTCCAAGCGGAGTCCCGGCCGTTCTACTACCCCGTCGCGTACGTTGAGCCACTGGAGCCGAACAGGAAGGCGCTGGGGGTGGACCTGGGCTCCGAGCCAACGCGCAGCGCCGCCCTCCTGACTGCCCGCGACACCGGGGTGCTTGCCGCCACCGCACCTATCACCCTGGCCCAGGGCGGGGTGGGGATCCTCGTCTCGCATCCCGCCTACCGTCCCGGCTCCTCGCACGATGATCTCACGGGACGTCGGGACGCCCTGCTGGGCTTCGGCCTCTCCGTGCTCCGTCCTGCCATCCTGCTGGATCGAGCCACCTCCGGTGACAAGTACGCCAATCTGTCGTTCGCGCTCTGGGACCTTGGTCCCCAGGCGCTGCCACAGGCAGGACTCCCGGTCCTCATCGCGGTCGGTGGCATGGACGCGCTTCCGGGTGTCGCACCGCCCTCGCCCATGGACGCAGGAACCGACACGGTCTACATGAGCTTCGCCGGCCGCCGCCTCGCCCTGGTGGCAATCCCTGGACCCGGCTACGACCCGTCCGTCGCGAGCCCCGCCTGGCTCCTCGTCCTCGTAGGCCTGATGGCCATCGGCCTGCTCCTCGCATACGGCTACATCCGGCGCCGCTCCGACCAGCGCATGGAGGCGGCCAACGACCGGCTCCTCAGCGTCGTGGGTGCCTCCCCGGACGCGTTCCTCGGTCTCGATGCCGCGGGAGTCGTGGTTGACTGCACCGAGCAGGCAACGGAGCTCTTCGGCAGACCCGCGGACCAGGTCCTGGGGCACAGGATCGACGACCTCGTGCTCTTCCGCGCACTGGAGGACGAGGACGAGGACGGGGAGGCGGACGACACCGCCGGGACATCGAGGTCCCCTTGGATCCCTTCTGAGCGGACTGCCCCGCTCGTGCACCACGAGGGCACCGTCCGCCGGCATTCCGCCGAGGGCGAGAGCGCCTCGATCGCCGTCGAGGTCACGATGGCCCGTACCCGCCGCGCCGGGGACTGGCCCATCGCCTGCTTCGTTCGGGATGTGGCGGAGCTGGTGCGCGCCCGGCAGGAGCGCGCACGTGCCGGCCGCCTCGAGGCGCTTGGACAGCTCGCCGCCGGCGTTGCCCACGACTTCCGCAACACCCTCTGGGGCATCGAGATGGTGGCTGACTCCCTGCGCTCCACGGAGCTCACCCAGGACGCGGTGCACCGCGACGCGAACCTGATCACCGATGCGGTTGCCCGCGGCAACGCGCTCGCGGCCCAGCTGCTGGAGTTCGCCCGGACCAAACCGCCCACGGGCGGGCCGATCTCCATCGCCGCCACCCTGCGGGAGCTGGCGCCCATGCTGGAGCACCTCCTTGGCCAGCACCGGAGGCTGGTCGTCGCCATTGAGATCGAGGACGCCGACTCGATGGCTGTCGTTGAGCGCGGCCAGCTCCAGACGGCGCTGATCAACCTCGTCGCCAACGCACGCGACGCGATGCCGGACGGCGGGTCCGTGACCATCCAGGCGGAGCGGGTTGAGCTTGGCGTGACCGATGCGGACGACCTGGAGATCACCCCGGGCGACTACGTCCTGCTCCGTGTCACGGACACGGGCACGGGCATGCCGCCGCACGTTGCCCGCAGGATCTTCGAGCCCTACTTCACCACCAAGGAGGTGGGCAAGGGCACGGGTCTCGGCCTGGCCACCGCCTTCGGGACCATCCGCGCGGCGGACGGCGCCATCACCGTGGAGAGTGAGCTGGGCCAGGGAACCACGTTCCGGATCCTGCTGCCCATCGACGACCCGTTTGATCCCACGGCGCACTGAGGCGCCGGCATCCGGACTGCTGCCCGGACAGGGGCTCTCTACATGCCGTCGAAGCGGAAGCGGTCCCGGTCCGGCGTGAGTCTGCCAACGGGCATCCGCGCCTCGTGCGACAGGACGACGGTCCAGTCCTCCTCCACGGCGCGACCGAAGAGCTCCGCCTTCACGACCACGGAGTCCAACGGGAAGTCGTCGAAGGATGTGATCCAGCGCGGGTGCGCAGACCACGGCCGCATGGCGAGATCGCCAAAGAACGCGACGGTTCTCGCGCCAGGCCCGGTGCCGCGGATCACGATGGCCTGGTGGCCCTTAGTGTGGCCGCCGGTGGCCACCACGGACACGCCCGGCAGGAGCTCGCGGTCACCCTCGGCACAGCCCTCCGCGCCCCAGTCCGCCACGAGCCGGAGCTCCGGCTGGTCATAGGAGGCCACCACGCGGGTGTTGTCGGAGAGGGCGACCTCCCACTCGGCGCGCTGCGCCACGATCGTGGCCCTCGGGAACGCCCTGGAACCGTCGGCGAGGAGCAGGCCGCCCGCGTGGTCGTAGTGGAGGTGGCTCATGGCCACGAGGTCCACGCTGTCGGGTGCAAAGCCCGCCGCCAGGAGCGCCGGCACCACCGGCGTGCCGGTGTACCCGCGCATCGCCCTGTTCTTGTCGTCCATGCGCTCGCCGATGCCGGTCTCGATCAGCACCCGTCCCGCAGGCGTCTCCACGAGCAGGCAGTTGAGCGCCTGCGTGAGACGCCGGTTCTCGTCCAGCTCCCCTTCCGCCCAGGGGCGCCACAGCACCCACGGCACGGGGCCCAGCAGCGTGCCGGCGTCGCTCTTGAAGGTGCCCGCCTGGATCAGCGCAACGCGGGTTCCCCCGCCAAGGTCCGCCTGCCAGTGGACGGCGTCGTTGATCGCCACTCGTCCGCCCTCAGCCCTGGGACTTGCGCTTGCGGCCGCGCTCGAAGTCCGCGTGGAACGAGCTTGCGGTGGGCTCCGACTGGCCCTGGTACTTGGAGCCCAGGCCCTGCGAGCCATACGGCCGCTCAACGGGCGAGCTCATCCTGAAGAAGCTGATCTGGCCGATGCGCATCCCGGAGTAGAGCGCGATGGGCAGGTTCGCCACGTTGGAGAGCTCGAGCGTCAGCGTCCCCTTCCAGCCCGGGTCAACGTAGCCCGCGGTGGAGTGGATCAGGAGGCCCAGCCGGCCCAGCGAGGACTTGCCCTCCAAGCGGGCCACGAGGTCATCCGGCAGCTCCACCCACTCCAGCGTCTGCCCAAGCACGAACTCGCCCGGGTGGAGGATGAATGGCTCGTCCTCCGCGATGCTCAGCATCTCCGTGAGGTCCGGCTGCGGCTGGCGCGGGTCGATGAAGGCGTAGCGGTTGTTCCGGAACACGCGGAAGCTGCGGTCCAGGTGGAGGTCCACGGAGCTCGGCTGGAGATCAGCTGGATCGTACGGATCGATCCGGACCCGGCCGGATTCCAGCTCCGCACGGATGTCGCGGTCTGCAAGGACGGACATCAGGATCCCTTTCCCTTCCTTGGCTTGCCTTCGGCGAACAGCTGGTCCACCTCGCGCTTGAGGTCCGCGAGGTCCTCGAAGCTCTGGTAGACCGATGCGAAGCGGATGTAGGCGACGTGGTCCAGCGCGCGCAGACGGTCCATCGCCAGGGCTCCCACGCGGCTGCTGGGCACCTCGGAGGACCCCGACGAGCGGAGATCGGCCTCGATCGCGTCGGCCGCGCGCTCGGCGGCGTCGTCTGCCACGGGCCGGCGGGTCAGCGCCTTGCGCAGGCCGTCCGCCAGCTTGTCCCGGTCGAACTCCTGGCGGGTGCCGTCACGCTTCACCACGACCAGGCGGGCCGCCTCCACGCGTTCGTACGTGGTGAAGCGCGCGCCACACGACGGGCACTCGCGACGGCGCCGGATCGTCGTGGACTCCTCCAGGTCGCGCGAGTCAACGACGCGTGAGTCACGGGTGCCGCACTGCGGGCAGCGCATGTCGCGAGGGGCCTCCTCCCACCACCACCAGTTGTGGTGTGGCGGGAGGATACCACTACATACGGTGCCTCCAGGGGCCCGCGGGCGACCCGGCGGGCGTCGCGAGCGCTGGCGCCTCCGAGCTATGCCCCCTTGCGGGCGCGCACCTCGGCGGCCAGCGCGGGGCCAACCTCGAAGAGGTCCGCCACGACGAACAGGTCCGCGATCTCCGCCATCGGAGCATCCGGGTCCCGGTTCACGCAGACGATCGTCTCCGAGCGCTGCATGCCCACGCGGTGCTGCATGGCGCCGGAGACGCCGAGACCCAGGTAGAGCGCCGGCTTCACGATGCGGCCGGTCTGGCCCACCTGGCGGGCATACGGGATCCACCCGGCGTCCACCGCGGCACGCGACGCACCGACGACACCGCCGAGGGCGTCAGCGACGTCGCCCACGAGGTCGAACCCCTCCGGGCCACCCACGCCACGGCCGCCCACGACGACGATCCGCGCCTCCTCCAGGGAGACCTGGGCACCGGCCTCGGCGACGCGCTCGCGGACCACGGCGGCCGGCACGGCCGGGCCAGTGGCCGGGGCGCGCTGCTCCACGGTCCCGGGAACCGCGGCAGCGTCTGCCGTGATCGCGGCTGCGCGAACGGTGATGGCGGTGCCTGCCGTGCTGGAGGTGCTGCGCACAACGGCCTTCCCGCCAAGAACCGTGGAGGTCATCACCGGGGCGCCGTCCGCCCACGCAACGGCATCCGCGTTGGCGAGATAGCCGAACCCCGTGAACGCCACGAGGGCGCCGAGGACGTCACGGCCGTCGGTCGTCGCACCGGCAACGATCACGCCGGCACCCTCGTCCACGAGGCGGCGGACCTCGGCGAGGACGAATGGCGCTGGCACAGTGTCGGCCATCGCGGGCTGGGCCACGGAGATGACGCGGCCAACGTAGCCCGCGAGCTCCGCGGCGGCTGCATCCGGCGAGGCGGCGACCACGAGGCCGACGGCGACGCCACCGGCCTCGGCGGCCAGGCCGCGCGCGAGGGTGGCAACCTCCGTGGACAGGCGGGTGAGCTGGCCGTCCACCACGTCGGCGACGGCAAGGATCACGGGCGGCATCAGATGATCCTCCGGTCGACGAGGAAGTCGGCGATCTCGCGGGCGGCATCCGCGCCCTGCGAGGTGATGGTGCGGCCCGCAGCGCGGGTCACGGGCGGCGCCACGTCCAGGACACGGCTGCTCCACTCCCCCGCCGGGGCGTCAACGCCGATGTCCGCGAGGCTCCTGGTGAGGATCTCGCGCGATCGTGCCGCCATGATCCCCTTCAGGGACGGGTAGCGCGGCGTGCCCAGCGCCTGGGTGCAGGAGACCACCGCGGGCATCGGCGCCTCGATGCGGTCATAGCCCTTGGAGGAGAGGCGGTTCACGCTCACCGTGCCCGCCGCGGGATCCGGCTGGATAAGGGCCGCCGGCGACAGGAGCGGGAGACCGAGCAGCGCTGCCACGCCCGCAGCCACCGCACCACCCGCCCCGTCGGAGGTGTCGAGGCCAGCGAGGAGGAGATCGAACTCCACGTCCTTCGCCGCGGCCGCCAGGACGCGGATCGTGGTGGGGATGTCCGCCCCGGCGAGGGCGTCATCGGAGACCAGGATGCCTCGGTTCGCACCCATCGCGAGGGCCTTGCGCATCGTCTCGGTCCCGTTGGACGGGGCCATGGTGAGGAGGACGACCTCGCCACCGTGGGCCTCCACGAGCTGGAGCGCGGCCTCGAGGGCGTACTCGTCGTTGCCATTCACCACGGCGGGGGCCGTGGTCCGGTCCAGCCGGTTGTCAGGGCCCATCCGCTCGGCGCCAACCGCCGAGTCCGGGACGGGCTTGGTGAGAACGAGGATTCGCACGATGCCTGCCTGCTCCTGGTGCTGCGTACCTGGTGGGGTGTTCCTGCCGGGGTGTTTGCGCCTGGCCGCCTACCGGCTTCGGGCCAGAAGCGAGCGGGCGACGATCAGCCGCTGGATCTGCTGGGTCCCCTCGTAGAGCTGCGTGATCTTGGCGTCGCGCATCATGCGCTCCACCGGGTAGTCCGCCGTGTAGCCGTAGCCGCCAAGGACCTGGACGGCATCCGTGGTGACACGCATCGCGGTGTCGCCGGCCACCAGCTTGGCGATGGCCGCCCAGCGGGCCGCCTCACCGGTGCCCGCCTCGATCTCCGCGCAGGCCTGGTACAGCAGCTGGCGCGCCGCCTCCACGCCCGCGTCCATGTCCGCGAGCAGCGCCTGGACCATCTGCAGGTCGCCGATGGGTCCACCGAACTGCCTGCGCTCCCCCGCGTAGCGCGCCGCGACCTCCAGGGCTCCCTGCGCGATGCCAACGGCCTGGGCGGCGATGCCGGGCCGGGACCGCTCGAAGGTGCGCATGGCGAGCGAGAAGCCCTCGCCCTCCTCGCCCAGCCGGTTCGTCACCGGGACGCGGACGCCCGTGAAGGAGAGCTCCGCAGTGGGCGAGCCACGCAGACCCATCTTGTGCTCCAGGCGCTCCACCCTGAAGCCTGGCCGGTCCGTCTCCACCACGATCGCGGAGAGGCGGCGGCTGGGCTTGGGCGCGTCCGGGTTCGTGACGGCGAAGACCACCACGAAATCCGCGACCGACGCATGGCTGATGAAGCGCTTGGAGCCAGTGATGACGTACTCGTCACCGTCACGCTCTGCACGCGTGCGGATGCCGGACGGGTCCGAGCCCGCGTCCGCCTCCGTGAGGGCGAACGCCACGAGCTTGCGGCCCGCGGCGAGATCCGGGAGCCAGCGGTCCTGCTGCTCCGGGGTGCCCGCGGCCTGGATGGGCATCGCGCCCAGGGCCTGCACCGCCAGCATGAGGCCCGTGGTGGCACAGTGGCGTGACAGCTGCTCCACCGCGAGGCAGAGGGTCAGCAGGTCCGCGCCAAGGCCCCCGTGACGCTCCGCGAAGGGAATCGCGAAGATGTCGTGCTCCGCGAGCAGGCGCCGCAGGTCGTCAGGCCAGGTGGCCGTGGTGTCGATCTCCGCGGCACGCGGTGCCACGCGCTCGTCGGCGAGGACGGCGACGGCGTCACGGAGGAGGACCTGCTCCTCCGTGAGGCGTGCTGTTCCGAAGGGAATGGTGGGAGTGCTCACTGGGCCATCCTACCCGCCGGGCCGGTGGCGCGGGACGGCTGTCCCGCGCGCTCCGGATGGTCTCGGTTCAGACGACGTTGAGCTTGCGGCCCTCCGGCACCTCCCGTTCGCCGAACGGCGCGATGGCCGCGGCCAGCAGCTCCGAGATGTCCGCGCTGGTGACCGGGTTCTCGGACTCCGCACCGCGACCCTCGTCCGTGAGGCCGTCACGCAGCATCACCATGCAGAACGGGCAGGCCGTGGCCACGGTGTCCGCGCCGGTGTCCAGCACCTGGAGGGTGCGGGCGGCGTTGATCCGCGTGCCGCGGGTCTCCTCCATCCACATGTGGCCACCACCGGCGCCGCAGCAGAAGGTCTGGCGGCCGTGGTTGTCCATCTCCACGATCTCGATGCCGGAGATGGCGCCCAGCGCCTCGCGCGGCTGCTGGATGACGCCGTTGTAGCGGGCCAGGTAGCAGGAGTCGTGGTAGGTGACCTTGCGCTGCGGCAGGCCGTTGTCCGCGAGGACGAGCCGGCCCGTGGAGAGCAGCTCCGTGAGGAACTGGCTGTGGTGCTTGATGGAGAACTTGCCGCCCATCTGCTCGTACTCGTTGCCGATGGTGTTGAAGCAGTGCGGGCAGGCCGTGATGATCGTCTTCTCGGCGATCCTGTACTTGTTGAGCGTCTCGATGTTGGAGCTGGCCAGCATCTGGTAGACGTACTCGTTGCCCATGCGGCGGGCCGGGTCGCCGGTGCAGTTCTCCTCCTGGCCCAGGACCGCGAAGCTGATGCCGGCGGCGTCAAGGCAGG
>CAIYZX010000219.1 GCA_903930745.1 uncultured Chloroflexota bacterium
CCGCCTGCACCACGGACCGGTTGATGCCGTTGACCGGGATGATCACGCGCTGCTCGCGGTGCGGGCGGTCGAAGACCAGCGAGCCGTCCACCTCCAGCTCCGCGGCCTGGCCATCGTACTGGCGCCGGATGAAGGACATCACCGTCACGAGCGTTGGGATCAGCACCACCACGAACCACGCGCCTGCGAAGAACTTGACGGACGTGACCACGATCGCGATCACCGCCGTGAGGACGCAGCCGATCGCGTTGATCGTGAGCCGGTAGCGCCAGCCCTGGTCCCGGGTCCGGAGCCAGTGACGGACCATGCCGGACTGGCTGATGGTGAAGTCGATGAACACGCCAACGGCATACAGCGGGATCAGCGCATGGGTGGAGCCGCCGCCGATGATGACCACGAGTGCCGCCACGGCACCCAACAGCAGGATCCCGGTGGAGTACGCGAGGCGGTCACCGCGGAACGCGAACTGCCGCGGGATGAACCCATCCTCTGCGAGGACCGCTGCCAGGCGAGGGAAGGCGGCGAAAGAGGTGTTGGCGGCGAGGAAGAGGAGCAGGGCGGTGAAGGACTGGAAGAGATAGAACCCCACGCTGTCGCCGTACACGTGGTTGGCGATCTGGGCGATGACCGTCTGGCCGTGCGAGGGGAGGATGTGGAACTCCGCGGCCAGGAACGTGATGCCGATGAAGAGGACCGCGAGGATCGTGGCCATGGCCATCAGGGTCCGGGCGGCGTTGCGGCTCTCCTGCGGCTGGAAGGCGGGCACGCCCGTGGCGATCGCCTCGGTGCCGGTAAGCGCAACCGCGCCGGACGCGAACGCCCGGATCAGGATGAGCCAGGTGACGCTCTCGCCGGTCTCCATCATTGCCTCGACCACCTCCGGCGAGGGCGTGGGGCCGGTATCACCCGCGAAGAGGATCCGGATCGTCCCGATGCCGATCATCAGGAAGGCGGAGACGAGGAACAGGTACGTTGGGATGGCGAAGATGTTGCCCGCCTCGCGCAGGCCGCGGAGGTTGCCGAGGGTGATGAGGCCGATGGCGCTGATGCCGATGACCACCTTCCAGTCATGGAGGGCCGGCACCGCCGAGGCGATCTGCTCCACGGCGGACGACGTCGAGACCGCCACCGTGAGGGTGTAGTCGATGAGGAGCGCCGAGGCGGCCACGAGGGAGGCCTTGCGCCCGAAGTTGACCTTGGAGACCGAGTAGGAGCCGCCGCCGGTGGGGTACGCGTAACAAACCTGGCGGTAACTGAAGGCGACGATGGCGAGCAGGATGCCGATGGCGATCGCCACGCCCAGGCTGCTGAAGAACGCCGCGCCGCCAACACCCGCGGCGATGAACGCCAGCAGGATCTCCTCTGTTGCGTACGCGGAGGACGAGATGGCGTCCGAGCTGAAGATGGCGAGAGCCTTCTTCTTGGAGAGACGCTCGCCGATCTCCTCCTCGTTCGCCAGGGGCCTGCCCAGGAGGAAGGACTTGAGGCGGTTGGAGAGCCGGCCCATCCCGGTGGTGGGCGCGTTTGCTGCAGCCTTCGCCGTCAACTGGTTCGGGCCCGTGTAGCGGAAGTACGGCGTGTGGTGCCGCTCGATGCGAATCCGCTTGTCACCAGGCTTGCGACCCTGGACGGGCCGACGGCCACCGATCATCGGGTGCTCCTAGAGTCCATAGGCGAGGCGAGCGACGAGGCGCTCGGGGAGGTTGCGTGCGGCCATCGCCGCCTGCACACCGGCCACGTCATACGCGGTGCGGTGCCAGGTGGCGGTCCCGGAGCCC
>CAIYZX010000220.1 GCA_903930745.1 uncultured Chloroflexota bacterium
CCAGGTCTCCTGCTCCGGGTCCACCGCAACCTGCTCGCCCACCGCGGCGGCGATGGCCTCGCGGGTGAGGTCGTCCGGCGTGGGGCCAAGGCCGCCCGTGGTGATGACGAGGTCCACCTCGCGCAAGGCCCGCTCGAAGGCTTCGGTTACCGCGGCGAGGTCGTCCTGGAGCGCGGTGATCCGCACGACCTTGATGCCGGCCTGGGCCAGGAACCCGGCGAGCTCGCCGCCGTTGGAGTCGCGGGTCTCGCCGTTGGTCAGCTCCGACCCCACGGCCAGGAGCTCGGCGGTGCGGATGGGGCGGGTGGCGGTCACGTGGAGCCTTTCAGGGTCTGGGGTGCAGTTTCGCGGGCTTCGGCACCGCAGGTCGTGGGCGGTGGTGGTTCGCGCGCCAGCGTACCGAAGATTGGTCCCGCCGGGCACAGATGGTCCAAGGACGACTGCGGGTCGCTGAAGCACGGCTCGAGCGCGGCCTACCCCCTCGTCGTTCCGGGTTTCGGCAACGGTGGGTTGACGGTTGCAGGAGCGAGGGGCGCGTTTCCCGCCCGGTGGACGGCTTCGATCCGTGTTTCAGCAACGCACAGTTGGGCCGGGGGCCGCCGGGCGGCTACTGCTACTCCACCAGCGGGATCGGCACGTCCGCTGCGGGCGGATGCGGCGTCTCGCGCGTCCCGCTCTGCACCGCGCCCACGCCGGCGATCACCACGGCCGCCATGCCGCCCAGCTGCAGGGGGGTGAGGACCTGGCTGAGCATCAGCGCCCCGATCCCCGCCGCCATCGCGGGCTCCAGCGCCATCAGCGTCCCGAAGGTGGACGTGGAGAGCCGCCGCAGCGCGAGCAGCTCCAGCGAGTAGGGGAGGACCGGCAGCAGCACCGCGAGGCCCAGCGAGTACACGACATCGCCCCAGGCCAGGTGCCCCCACGCCTGCGGCACGCCCACGACGCCCGCGACCACCGCCGCCACCGGGATCGTGATCGAGAGCCCCTCCAGCCCCTCGAAGCGGTCACCAACGACGGCCGTGAGCACGATGTAGATCGCCCACCCGGTCCCGCCGCCGATGGCGAACACGATGCCCAGCAGATCCACAGAGCCCACCCACGGCTCCGTGAGGATCAGCACGCCGCCCAGCGCCAGGACGGGCCAGAGGAGCCGCCGGAGCTGCCGCGTGCCGATGACGGCCACGAGGAGCGGGCCCAGGAACTCGATCGCCACCGCGGTGCCCATGGGGATTCGCTGGATCGCGGCGAGGAAGCTGGATGTCATCAGGCCCGTGGTCGCGCCAAGGGCCACGGCACCCAGGATCTCGCGCCGGGGCCGGCCGCGCAGCCGGGGCCGCTTGAGCAGCAGGAACAGCACCGCGCCCGCGGAGAGCCGCAGCCAGGCCGTGCCCGATGCGCCGATGGTGGCGAAGAGCCCGATGGACCCGGCCGAGCCCACCTGGACCGAGAGGATGGCGAGGATCGCCAGCGACCACGCGGGGGCACGGCCGGCGAGGCGGCCGATGCGGTCCGCGGTGGCGGCGCGGAGGTCAGGCACGGGCGATGAGGAGCGGCACGGCGCGAAGGCGGCAGGGCATCGGCGGATGGTAGGGCAGGCGAGCGGCCCGCCGGCCCGTCAGCCCGCCCGGCGCATCCCGAACAGGCGCAGGCCCAGGGCCGGCAGCCTCCGCTCCCCGAAGACCGCGAACCCGTAGCGCTCGTACATCGCCACGTTGGTCTCGGTCATCGTCTCCGTCCAGGCGTGCGGGTGGCGCGCCAGGACCGGCCGCACCAGCGACGAGCCCACGCCCCGCCCCTGCATCTCCGGCCGGACGCCCAGGTGGTACAGGTCCGCGGTGTCTTCGCCAACGCCGGCCGCCGCACGCAGCTCCGCAAATCCGGCGCTCACCGCCCGTGCCCGGTTCAGCACCCGTGCGTGTGGCAGGAGCGCGGCCTTCGCAAGGAGATCGGCCACGCGGTCGCCCATCTCCATCGGCCGGTCACCCGGGAGGTGCCAGACCGCCACCCCGTCCAGCGCCGAGTGCAGGTCCGGGCCCGGCCTTGCCACGCCGGTGACGCGCCCACGCCGGATGTCCGACGCCAGGACCACGCGATAGATGCCGGGGAGGATGGCTCGCCGCTCCGCCTCGTCCGGGAAGAGGGCCACCCAGCCAGGATCGGCGGCAAAGGCGGTGGCGAGCACGTCCGCTGCGGCGGAAATGTCCGCCGGCGCCAGGCGCCGGACCACGTGACCGTGCGCGGTGGCGAGGGGTGCGAGCGTGGGTGCCTGTTCCATGGTTCGCCCAGCATACGCGGCCCATGACCAAGGGCCCTTCCTGCA
>CAIYZX010000221.1 GCA_903930745.1 uncultured Chloroflexota bacterium
GCAACCCCAACCGGCGCCGCTGACGGCGGTCCGGCTCGGGGGTCTGGTAGACTCGTCGGCCTCGGGGCGTGGCGCAGCCTGGTAGCGCACCTGAATGGGGTTCAGGAGGTCGAGCGTTCGAATCGCTCCGCCCCGACCACTTGCCACGCATGAAAGAGGCCTCCGGAGCGATCCGGAGGCCTCTTTCTATGTCCGCTTACCCTAACCGGGTTTCAGCGACCCCCCGACGCGGCAGGGCGGAGAACCCCATCCATGCGGTCGGCCGCGCGCCCGAGCATCCCGCGGGAGGCGTGCGAGTACACGCCGTCGGTGGTGCGGATGGATGTCCCAGGTCCTGGAGGATGACCGCGAGCGGGTGGAGGCGCGCACCTCCGCCGGGGAGGGCGACCGATGACCGAGGAGCGCGAGACCGGCGGGATGGTCTATCGGCCCAGCCCGCGGCAGCGTACCGAACAGGCCGTGGCCCGGGCTGATGCGCGGCTCGCCCTCTACCGGGAGGACGGGAACCCGTGGCGGATCGTGGAGGCCGCCAACGAGCTCGCGGTGGCGTGCGACCTCCTCCACGTCCCGAGGGGCACCCGGTGAAGGTTACCCGGACCCTCTGCCGGTGTTGGGCTACCGCCCCTCGACCAACTCCGGTTGCGGGGGCCACGGCAGGATCATGGGCCAGCTCAGGTCCAGGGCCTGCGCCACGTGCTCTGGGTCAGCGGTCTCGAACCTGGCCTCACATTCAACGATCATGCGCACCCCGCGCAGGATGACCCGATGGCGATTGAACAGGCACGGATGGCCGGGGGGACGACCGCTGTGGATCTCCTTGTCATCACTCTCGCTTGCTTGGATCGCGCAGTCGATGACTTCGAGTGCTGTTTCGTAGTGCGTGCTCATCGCTTCATCGAGCGCAAAGTGGACGAGACCACCCAGTCCTCCCCAGATCATCCTCGCGTCGATCTCCCGGACAAGGCGCACGATGTGTCCTTCAGCCCAGATGCGAGCTGCAAGGGCGAGCAGATACATCCGCTGCTCCTCGTCGCTGCCGGCGCTCCCCGGCCCGCCCTCGATGGTGGGGCGCAGCGGGTCGCCGGTCAGGCGGAACGGCACACCGGAAGCGAAGGGGTCAGGCATGGCCCCAATCTCGCTATTGCAGTGAAGTTGGTCAACCCGGCATTGGGGGGCGCCGTTGGGGTACCCCCGGTCGCCCCGCCTTGAGCTGGCGTCAACGTCCGAGGCGAGACTAGGCTCCGGGAGTACCGGCCTTCCGCAGCCTCGGCCAGAGGAGGAGCGCCGCACCAACCGCGAGGAACGCGAGCAGGCCGGCCCTGCCGCCTTTGACGAGGTCGCCCATCAGGGGATCGACCGTGCCATCGGAGCGCTCATGGCACATGCCGTCGGCCTCAAGTGATGGCGTGGAACCGAACGACGCGCCCAAGGGGTTCGGTCCGTAGCACTCGGGCTTGGTAAGGACGACCTGAGGCCCGTTGGGAGCGACGCAGTCCCAGTTGAAGCCACCGTTGCTCAAGATGCCGATACATGATGCAGGGGGAAGCCACTCGCGCGTCGAGGCGCACAAGCCGTCCTCCCGCGGAGGCTGGCCCCAGCACGACGGGGCCGTGACCGTGTCATGGGGTATCACCTGGTCGAGGTCCGCGGCGAGGGTCGCGGGCCCGACGGATAGGACGGCCCAGGCCAGGGCGGCACCTATGGCGATGACCAGCGGCGTCGGCCGGGACCAGCGGCGCGGCCCCACCGGGGCCGGTGACTGTTCGGCATGAGGCTTGGCCGCAGGTGGTTCTACGCTGGTCGGCGCTTCGGGCGGTTCCGCTCGAAGACGCCGTTCGGCGGTTCGCTCTTGGTCGATACGGGCTGCCGGTGGACGGCCGACCGCCGCCCGGATGCCGTAGACGACGAGGAACACGACGTACACGGCGGTGGCAAGGAGAGCGGCGGCGATCGCGCCAGGGATCAGGGCATCCAGGTAGAAGTAGGGCGGGCCGGCGTCCACGACGCGCCGGACGCACTGCCCCACAGAGCCGCAGAAGGGACCCCCCACCGCGGCGGCATACCCACTGACGAACCCGAACACGGCCATGACGACTGCCACGACCTTCCACGGCTTGGTCATCCGCAGGATCGACATGTCGCAGAGGATGTCACCGTCGCGCGTCGGTCATCGTGACCGATGGCCCCAATGCCTACAGTCCCAAAGGCCCAATCGGCGCGAGCACGAGCCCCCCCGACGCCCCGTCGTGAACTGGCCGGCGAACCGGGATCGCACGGACGGCGCAGAGCCGGGGGGCCGGTCAGGGTAGAAGAGACCGCCTACGCCACCAACGCGGTTGGTGACGCTGAGTGTTTGGCTCCGGCAACCCCGGGCTACGCACCGCAGCAGCTCCGGCCGGCATGCGCCAGCAGGCGACCCGGGGGCTACCCTGCCTGGATGACGGACCGCGCAGCCCTGTGGGACGAACTCCACGACCTCCTCCCGGAGTGGTGGCGGGTGGGATCGGCAACCTATGACCCGGGCGCGGGGCGATGGTCCGTGACCGCCTACGGACGCCTCCGGGGCGGGCGCACCAGGACCCCGCCGGAGGCGGTGACAGGCACCGGGGCCACGGAGGTGGAGGCGCTGGGCGAGCTGGTGGAGCAGCTGCGCCAGAGGGGGAGTGACCCCCGTCCGTACCCTAACGCCATACCCTAACCAGAACGGCATTCGGGGGACCGCGGGGACACTCCGCGAACGTGGAACGTGCGTGAGGAGGCCGCTCCTCGCACGGATTCACCTGAATGGGGTTCAGGAGGTCGAGCGTTCGAATCGCTCCGCCCCGACCACTCTCTCGCACGAACTTCGGCCCTCGGAGCAATCCGGGGGTCGTTCGTTTTCCGGCTCATGCGGGCAGATGGCGGTCCGGTCGCGGGTTTCCACGCCTACAATCGGTCGTGGGGGTGGATCCTGACCCGGGGAGCCCACATGAGCACAGTCGTCCGGCGCGTTGCCGCCGTGTTCGCCGCCATCTGCCTCGCCATCGGCGGCGGCCGAGTCCCGTCCGCACTCGAGCCACAGGTGGCCCTTGCCACGGGCCCGGGCTCGGCGTTCATCATCGACACGGTGAGCGGTACCGGGGGCGACGTGGTCCGCGCGTTCCGCCAGCCCGGGGACGCCACGGTGAGCGCGAGCTGGAACGCCGCATCCCTCACGGTCTACGCAACGCCCACCAGCGGGACCTTCCTCAACTACACGCTCAACGCAGGCGCGGGCACCGGGATCGGCGTTGGCACCACCGAGATCACGTGGAATGGCGGCGCCTGCACGGAGACGCTCGACGTGGCGTCCATCAGCCCCACGCTCGAATCCGGCGTGTCCGCCGAGGTGGTCGAGATGTCCGCGACGTTCCACCGGACGTGCGGCACCGAGGAGACGTACGGGATCATCCGGATCGCCAACACGGACCCCTACGCCATCCTGGGCAACGGCGACACGCCGTCCGCCGGCTGGACCCTCGCGATGACGGGGGCGGGTGCCACGTTCGTTGGCCGAACCTCCCCCACGGCCACGGCGACGCTCACGAACCTTGGGACGGGGTCGGTCACCTTCGGCACCCCCGTCTTCGACGGCAGCTCTGCGGCTGCGTGGACCCTGACCGGCAACACGTGCACTGGAGCCCTGGCGGGCGGCGCCAGCTGCGAGATCAGTGCGACCGCCGTGGGCTGGGTGCCGGGCACCTACAACGAGGACTACGTCACCGTTCCCGTTACGGGGGTCGCGCGCGGCAGCGTCCGCATCTACACGCCGTCCAACTTCCTCGCGGCGGAGTACGTGCCCCTGGATCCCGTGCGGGTGGTGGACACGCGCAAGGCGCAGGGCGCCACGCTGCTCAAGACGGGCATCGCCCAGACCGTGCACCTCACGGACCTCAACGTGGGCAACGCGCGCATCAACATCCCGCCGGATGCGGTGGGCATCACCGGCAACCTCACGGTGGTCAAGCCCACGACGGCCGGCTGGGCGTCCCTCACCACCACGCCCGCCGCGAACCCGTCCGTCAAGACGCTGTACGCCCCCGCTGTGGGAATCGTGGGGAACGCGGTGAACCTGCGGATCGCCGAAGACGGCACGGTGGGCCTGACCTGGAACGGCGCCGCCGGGTCCAGCACCCACGCCCTCCTGGACATCACCGGGTACTGGCGCGCCGTGTCGCCGGTCAGCGGCTCCCGCAGCGGCAACTTCCACGCCTACCGGCCCACGCGCATCGTGGACAACAAGGCCGGCAAGGGCTTCGTTGGGCACCTGTACGCCGGCAAGCCCAAGGTGTTCACTGTGCCGCTGGACGGCGTGGACTGGGAGAACACGGCGGTGACCGGCGTGGTGACCGTGGTCAAGCCGCCGCAGGGTGGCTCCATCTACCTGGGCCCCGCCGTGGTCGCCGCGCCCACCACCACCGCGATGAACTTCAAGGCCGGCGACTCCCGCGCCAACGGCTTCTTCGCGCGCCTGAACGAGCCCGCGACGTACGGCAGCCCGAAGAAGCTCACGATCACCTACGTGGGCGCCCCGGGAACGTACGTGGACGTGTACGTGGACCTGAGCGGCGTGCTGGGGCGGTACAACGGCTTCGGGTACGTGCCGTTGGTGCCCAACCGGATCGTGGACTCGGCCGTGAAGAAGGGCATCGCAGGACCCCTGAAGGCGGGCGTGCATGCCCTGGTGAACGTGGCGAACCGCGCCCCGGCGGACGCATCGCGCAACGTGCCGCCGGACAGCTACACGGACGCAATGCTCGCGAAGTACGGCATCACGGGCAACCTGTGGATGGTCCGGCCGTCCGCCGCGGGCGTCCTCTCGTCCAACCCATCCGGGATGTACCCGGCGTCCCGGACCACCGTCATCCGGTCGCCTGCCCTGGACCGTCGTGCGTGCACGGTGCTGGTGCCCTGGGCCGGGTCCCTGCCCATCGGCCTGGACCTGTACTACGCCGCTCCGGCGGGCAGCGCCACCGGCGTCTGGTTCGACGTCACGGGCTACTTCATCTACTGATCGCTCCGTCCTCGGCCGGGCGCCCGACGCCGACGCGCGGCCACACATGGAACGACCCCCGGTGGTGAGCCGGGGGTCGTAGCCGTTGTGGTCAGCTCGGGTGCCGCCGGGCGGCTACTCCAGGGTCATGAACCCGTCGATGTCCACGCGCGGGTGGCCCGCCGTGCCAACGACGACGACCCTGATCGCGTGCGTGCCAGGCTCCGGCCAGCGGATCGCCCAGAGGGTCTTGCGGTAGGCGTTGACGCCGCTGTAGGTGCTGATGGTCCGCCACAGGCGCCAGGTGGTGCCCTCGTAGGTGTACACCTTGAAGGAGCCGCGGGTGGGCCCGGTGGAGAGCACGATGGCCGCCACCGTGCCGGTGAAGGTGAAGGTGACGTTGCTGCCGGCGATCTTGGAGACCCTGGTGGAGCCGCCCCAGTTGTTGAGGAGGCTGGCGCCCGCCCAGGTGCCCCTGTACGTGTAGTTCAGGCTGCTGTTCTGGTTCTGGTAGCCCTTCGCGGTGTCGTTGCGGCTGATCTGCTCGGGGCCGTCACCGGCGCCATTGACAGGGATCACCTTGTACTGCCACTGGTGGTTGGGCGCGACCGTGGTGGTGTAGGCCATCTTGGCGTTCGGGGCACCCGTGGTCGCGGTGACCGGGAGCGTGGCGAGCAGCGAGAAGGAGCCGCCGTCGATGGAGCGGTAGAGGCGGTAGGCCGTCGCCGTGTTGGGGCTGGAGTTCTGCCAGTTGACCGAGGCGGGGAAGGCGCCGGACGACATCTGGTTGAGACGGAAGGTCAGGAACGGCTGGGTCACGGTGACCTTGGTGCCCGCCGCCACGGAGACGGTGATGGGATCGGGGTTGACAACCGGGACCGCGCCCGCCCAGTACTCCACCTCGAGGCGCCAGGAGCCGTACACCGGGACGGTGACGTCCACGTCCACGAGGGTGCCCACGTTCTGGGCGGCCTTCTCCCACATCTTGAACTCGGTGAGGCTCGTGCCCTGGAAGAGGCGGGCGGTCGCCGAGAAGGAGGCGTCCGTGCTGACGTCGTCGCCGCAGCCGCTGACCGTGACGTGGACGGTGAGGGGCGCGACCGGGGTGATGTCGACCGTGTCGCAGGAGTTCACGGCGGCGTGGACGCGCAACGGCGTGGCGACGAAGACGGACGCGGCGATGGCAATGGATCCCGCGAGCGCGACGAGCCTGCGCGCCATGGACGAGGACGGTTCCCGACTGCGCATGATGACGATCTCCCTAACAACGGACGGCTGGGCGCATGGTACGCAACGCGGGCGCTCACGTCGCGTGCCGTGCCGCCTCTCGGGCCGTGACCGCAGCCCCACAACGACGAGCGGGGACGTCCGCGCCGCGCAACCGGCTCCCGGAGGGCGGTCGGCGGGCATAGGATCGGGGGCATCCGGCCGGCCCGCCTGCTCAATCCGCTGGGCGCAGGCCAACCACGAGGTGCGCGCGATGGCAGAGCCGAAGGCGGCGGAGAAGACCCAGATCCCGGACCAGGCCCGTGTGGTCATCATCGGCGGCGGCGTCATCGGCGCCAGCATCGCCTACCACTTCGGCAAGCTGGGCTGGCGGGACGTGGTCCTGCTCGAGCGCCGCCAGCTCACCTCCGGCACCACGTGGCATGCCGCCGGCCTCATCACGTGCGCCGGGATGACGTCCGAGACCGGTCTCTGGATGTCGCGCTACACCACGGAGCTGTGCAAGTCCCTGGAGGCGGAGACGGGCCAGTCCACCGGGTTCCGCCAGATCGGCCACCTGCACCTGGCCACCACGCCCCAGCGCCTGGAGACGCTGCGCCGCGAGCGCGCCTTCGTCCGGCGGATGGGCGTCCCGAACGAGGAGCTGCCCGCCTCGGAGTTCCAGAAGCTGTGGCCGGCCGCCCGCACGGACGACGTCCTGGCCGCCTTCTACGTCCCGGACGAGGGCCGCGCCAACCCCGCGGACCTGACGCAGGCCTACGCCCGCGGTGCGCGCATGAACGGCGTGCGCATCGTGGAGGGTGTCACGGTCACCGGAATCAACACCGCCAACGGCGCCGTCACCGGCGTGGAGACGGACCACGGGCCCATCCGCGCGGAGTACGTGGTGAACGCGGCCGGCATGTGGGGCCGCGAGGTTGGCGAGATGGCGGGCTCCAGCGTGCCGCTCCAGGCCAACGAGCACTACTACATGATCACGGACACGGTGCCGTGGGCCCATCCGGACCTCCCGGTGGTGGAGGACCCGGAGCTCTACGGCTACTACCGCGAGGAGGGCGGCGGCATCCTCGTGGGCCTGTTCGAGCCCCTGGCGAAGACCTGGGCCCTGGACAAGCTTCCGCGGGACGTCCAGTACGCCAGCCTGGAGCCGGACTGGGATCGCATCACGCCGTTCGTTGAGGCGGCCGTGAGCCGGTTCCCCAGCCTCGCCGAGGTGGGCATCCGGACCATGTTCTGCGGCCCGGAGTCCTTCACGCCGGACATCTCGCCCCAGATCGGCGAGTCGCCGGAGGTGCGCGGCCTCTTCCACGCCTGCGGTCTCAACTCCATCGGCATCCTCACGTCCGGTGGCGTGGGCAGCATCGTCGCGAGCTGGATCGCCGACGGCGTGCCGCCGGTGGACATCAGCTCCATGGCGCCGGACCGGAACCAGGCGTTCCTCACGTCCCGGGCGCTGCGGCGTGACCGCGGCCCGGAGATCCTGGGCGACATGTACGGCCTGCACGTGTATCCCACGCACGAGCAGCACACCGTCCGCAACGTCCGCCGGTCCGTGGTCCATGACCGGATGGCGGCACGCGGCGCCCGCTTCAGCGCCTCGTCCGGCTTCGAGTACCCGAAGTGGTTCGATCTCAGCGGCGAGCACCCGGAGCTGCCGCAGACGTGGGGCCGCCACGCCGGCCACCGCTGGATGCGCGAGGAGCACCTGGCCGTCCGCGAGGCCGTGGGCGTGATGGACATGTCCCTGATGGGCAAGCTGCTCGTCCAGGGCAGGGATGCGGAGGCGGTGCTGAACCGCGTCTGCGCGAACGACGTCTCCGTGCCCGTGGGCCGCGTGGTCTACACGCAGTGGTGCAACGAGCGCGGCGGGATCATCGCGGACCTCACGGTCACGCGCCTCGGCGAGCAGAAGTTCCTCCTGGTGGTCACGGACACGATCCACCGCCGGATGGCGCCGTGGATCGAGCGGCACACCCGGGCGGACGAGAGCGTGGTGGTCACGGACGTCACGCCCGGCACCACGCTGCTCACCGTCCAGGGCCCGCGGTCCCGAGAGCTGCTGGCGGGCCTGACCTCTGCGGACCTCTCCAACGACGCGTTCCCGTACATGAGCGCTCGCGAGATCGACCTGCACTACGCGCGTGTCCTCGCGATGCGCGTGACCTACGTGGGCGAGCTGGGCTGGGAGCTGCACGTCCCGGCGGACCAGGCCCTCACCGTCTACGACGCGCTCCACGACGCCGGCGCCCCGTTCGGCCTGCGGAGCGTGGGCATGGGCGCCCTGTCCAGCCTGCGCATCGAGAAGGCGTACCGCGACATGGGCGTGGACATCGACAACACGGACACGCCCATCGACGCCGGCCTCTCCTTCGCCGTGGCGTGGGACAAGCCCGGCGGCTTCATCGGCCGTGAGGCGCTCGTGCGCCAGCGCGAGGAGAACCGGGCGGGGTTGCCGAAGCGCCGCTACGCGCAGGTCCTGGTGGAGGACCCGGATCCGCTCCTGTACCACGCGGAGCCCGTGCTCCGGGACGGCCAGTTCATGGGCTACAACCGGGCGGGCGGCTACGGCCACTCGCTGGGTGGTGCGGTGGGACTCGTCATGCTGGAGGACGAGGGCGGCATCTCGGTCGCGGACGTGGAGCAGCGGGCCTACCAGGTGGAGATCAACGGGCGCACGTACGCGGCGAAGGCCTCGCTGCGGCCGATGTACGATCCGGACAGGGCGCGGATCAAGGCCTGAGGCGGAAGCGGCGGGAGGCGGCGCGGTGACGGACCAGGGTGGGGGACCGGGGGCGTCCTGGGGTGCGAACTCCAAGGATGAGTCGCTCACCGGCTGGATGACGCCGGACCCGCCGAACGTCGCGGCACCGCCGACCGCACCGGTGCCTGCTCCTGCGCCGCCACCGGCAGCACCGGAGCCCGCAGGATCAGTGACGGCGGGCTCGTACACCTACCCGGCGGAGCAGTGGGAGGCGCCGCAGGCGCCCTCGGAGCCTGCGCTCGCCGGCGACGCGTCCGCCCCGCCGCCTCCGCCACCGCCACCGCCGTCCGGTGGCAGCTGGACCCCCGGGCCCGGCGTCGGATCCTGGAACCCGGAGTCAGCGGTGCGGGTGTCGATGGGGGACGCCTACCCCATCGCCCGCCTGTGGCCCAGGACGGCCGCCTGGTTCGTGGACGGGGTCGCCGTGGCGGTGGTCCAGGTCCTGGTGATGGGCGTGGTGGCCGGCGCCATGGGCGGCGGCGTTGTGGTCGCAACCCTCCCCGGCTACCAGCTGGCGAACGTGGCGGTTGGCCTCGGCGTGGGCTTCCTGTATCTCGTGGGACTGTGGACCGGCGGGGGCAGGGCGACGTTGGGCATGCGGCTGTTCGGGCTGCAGGTGGGCAATGCCGCCGACGGAGCCTCCCTCAACCTCCGGCAGGCCGTCATCCGATGGGCCGCTCTTGGCAACCCCATCAGCGCGCTTGCGGGCTTCGACGTGCTGTCGGGTGCCGCCATGCTGATCCTGGCGCTCTGGTACCTCGTGCTGCTGGTGTCAACGTCCAACGATCAGTGGCGCATGGGACTCCACGACCGGTTGGCCGAGTCGCTGATCGTTGCGCGGCCCGGCGCAGCTGGGAGCGCCGCAACCTCGTGTCTTGTGATCGGGTGCGTGATCTTCCTGGTCATCCCCATCCTCACCCTCGTCTCGCTCGTCTTCATGGGCGGGGCGGTGTCATCGGTCCTGAGCGAGATCGGGTCGTCCATCTAGGGCGGTTGAAGCGGGAGGCGTGCGGCGATGACACAGCCCGGCCGGCCGGAGAGTCCCTGGGATCTCTACCCGGAGCAGGAGGACGACGTGTCGTCCACGGCGTGGATGACGCCGGACCACCAGGAGACACCGGCACCGCGGCCTGCGCCCGTCACCCCTGTCGCGCCGCCCCCGCCCCTCGCCGGGGCATCTGCCGCGCCTGGCGCGCTGTGGGCGGCCCGAACCCCCAGCCCATTGCCCGAGGAAGCCGCCAGCGTCACGGCCATCGAAGGCTACGTCCCGGCGGGGACAGCGCCCCGGGTCATCGCCTGGATCATCGACTGCATGATCGTGGCCGTACTCGGCGCGGTCGCCACCATCCCGTTCGCCGCGGTGGGAGCAGCCGACAACCCGGGCGGCGTCCTCCTGATGGGGCTCGTGAACATGGGTGTGAGCCACCAGTACTTCACCCGCCTGTGGCTCTCAGACCGGCGCGCCACCTTCGGCATGCGTGTCATGGGTCTCGGGGTGGGGAGGGCGGCGGACGCGGCGCCGCTGACGTATGGCGATGCGACTGTCCGGTGGCTCGCGTTCGGCGGCCCCATCGGCGGCATGAACGGCGTGCCCGGCCTCGCCGTGTTCGCCGGCCTTGGCATCCTGATCTGGTACCCGGCGCTCGCCTACTTCACGGAGCGCGACGCGAGGCACCGAGGACCCCACGATCACGCAGCGGGCTCGCTGGTGGTCGCCCGGCCCGGGAGCCGTACACTCGGCCGGTGACCGAGCAGCCCGCCAGCCCCCTCCACGCCGCCCAGCGCGACGGCGTCAATGACATGGACCCGGCCGCGTTCCGGGCCGCCGCGCACGAGGTGGTGGACCTGATCGCGGACTACCTGGAGCACGTGGAGGACCATGCCGTCCTCCCGCCCATCGAGCCCGGCTCCATCCGCCCCCTGCTGGAGGCTCACCCCCCGGAGGGCCCGGAGCCCATCGAGGCGATCCTCGCGGACGTCAACCGCCTCGTCGTCCCCAATGCCACGCACTGGCAGCACCCCGGGTTCATGGCGTACTTCGCCACGTCCGCGAGCGCGCCGGGCATGCTGGGCGAGTTCCTGATGGCCGCCCTTGGCCAGAACCCCATGCTGTGGCGGACGTCGCCCATCGGCACGGAGCTCGAGGGCGTTGTCGTCCAGTGGCTGCGCGAGGGGTCGGGACTCCCGGAGGCCTATGACGGCCTCATCACGGACACCGCCTCCACCTCCACGCTGATCGCGCTCGCCGCCGCGCGCGAGGCCGCGGGCTTCGATGTCGCCGCGAAGGGGCTCGCCGGACGTGCCGGTCTCGACGCCCCCAGGGTCTACTGCTCCACCGAGGCACACAGCTCCATCGAGAAGGCGTGCATGACCCTGGGCCTGGGGCGCCGTGCGGTTGTCAAGATCCCTGCGAACGAGCGCTACGAGATGGACGCGCAGGCCCTGGCCGGGGCGATCGCCACGGACCGGGCGGCCGGGCGGCAGCCGCTGGCCATCGTGGCCACCATCGGCACCACGTCGTCCACGTCCGTGGACCCGGTGGGAGCAATCGCGGACATCGCTGACGAGGAGGACCTCTGGCTCCACGTGGACAGCGCGTACGCGGGGGTCGTGGCGCTTGTGCCGGAGCTCCGGGCGCCGTTCGCGGGCTGGGAGCGGGCGGACAGCATCGTCGTCAACCCGCACAAGTGGCTCTTCACGCCGTTCGACGCGTCGCTGCTGCTCTCGCGCCGGCTGGAGCACGTGCGCGCCGCGTTCAGCCTCGTGCCGGAGTACCTGCGCACCCTGGACCGCGCCAACCCGGTCCGCGACTACAACGAGTACCAGCCCCAGCTGGGCCGCCGGATGCGCGCGCTCAAGCTGTGGATGCTGGTCCGGTACTTCGGGCTCGAAGGGCTGCGCCGCAGGATCCGCTACCACATCGATCTCGCGCAGGGCTTCGCCGCGGACCTGGACGCGAGCCCGGACTGGGAGCGCCTGGCGCCTGCACCCTTCTCCACGGTCTGCTTCCGGTTCCGGCCGGCGTCCATGGCCGGCCGCGAGGACGACCCGGAGGTCCACGCCTGGCTGGACCGGTGCAACACGCAGCTCATGGACGCGGTCAACCGCACGGGCAGGATCTTCCTGTCCCACACCCGGCTCCGCGACCGGTTCACCATCCGCCTCGCCCTGGGCAACATCCGGACGGAGCCGCGCCACGTGGCCCTGGCCTGGGACCTGCTCCGCGCGGAGGCCACCCGCCTGCTTGAAGCCGAGACGATGTTGAAGGAGCTCCCCTGATGGCCGATCCCGTTGAGATCCAGTACTTCTACCGGACCCGCTGGGGCACGCACGACGAGTTCCTGCGGCTCTTCCGCAAGAACCACTGGCCCATCCTGCGCGAGCAGCTTGCTGATGGCCGCTACACCGCGGTGGAGCTGTACACCCCGCGCTTCCACGGGGAGGGGAGCGCCGGGTGGGACATCATGGTCTCCATCACGTACCGCGACTGGGCAGCGATCCAGGAGCACAGCGATCCATCGATCGTGACGCGGCTGTACCCGGACCAGGAGACCTTCAAGCGCGAGGAGGCGGAGCGGTTCGCCCTCCTGGAGTCGCACTGGGACGTGGTGCTGGAGCGCCAGCCGCTGGACTGACGGCGGCCCGCCGCACGCTGGGCCGGGTGCGTCCTACCAGACGTTCCCGGCGCCGGGCGTGTACGACGAGCCCACCACGTTGTTCGCGATCAGCGTGTCCACCTGGAGCACGCCGGGCGCCGTGACCATCGGCGCAGCGAGCTGGATCTGCGTCCCATTGATGGTGGTGTTGCCTGGCCCGCCGAGGGAGGCGGCCGTGGGGTCCCCACCGGATGGGCCTGAGGGCAGTGCCGGACCAGTGCCACCGCCACTGTCGGTGGCACTGGCGACGGAGTCCGCCGCGCTCGCGACGGTTTCGCCCATGCCTGACACGGCGCCGCCGATGGCCGAGCCCGCGTCGCGGGCATCGTCCATGGTTGGCCATCGCTGGACCGGGGCGAGGAGTGACGTGACGGCCCGGTTTCCCGCCGTCCGCTGCAGCTGCATCAGGCCATCCTCGCCACCGCCCGCATCTGAGGCGCCGCCGCTGACACGGGCGACGAGCATCCCAGACCGGAGGTTCTCGCGTCGTGCCGACGCTACGGGCGGGGCGGCATGCTGGCGGGCCTCCGGCCGATCGGTCGCCGGGGCATGCTCCTTGAGGCGCTGGTCGCTGGACACGAGATCTCCTCGCGCGTTGTTGGCAAGGCGATCCTAGGTTCGTGCGGCCGGTCGTGCGACGAGCGGACGGGCGAACCCGTTGCCCGTTCGGGCAGACCGTCTCGGGGACAGGCGATGGTGCGGACGTGCCGCAGGGTTGCGCGCACACGCCCCTCACCCCCGATAATGGCGGCCCAACCTGTTGTCACAGCCCCGGAGGCCCGCACCACCCGTGCCGCCCATCACCGAGCTCACCCGCATCGAGCCCGTCCACCTTGCCCGCCTTCGCACGCAGGGCATCTTCACGACCGGCATCCTGCTGGAGGTCTCGGAGACCCCCACCCGGCGCCAGAGCCTCGCGGACCACACCAAGTCCACCACGAACGACGTGCTGACCTGGCGTGACGAGGCGTTGATGCTCAACCTCGCCGGCTTCGGCCACAACGAGCACGAGCTGTTCATCGCCGCGGGCGTTGAGGGTCTGCGCGACCTGCTGAACGTGGAGCTGGATGAGTTCCGCAAGCGCCTGTCCGCCGCCGCCTCCGAGACGGACGCCGAGATGCCGTCCGAGCTGTGGGTCACCACCTGGTGGGAGCAGGCCCGGACGCTCGAGGAGGAGTAGTCCTCCTCCCGGTCTCGCGGCATTGGCCGTAGCGCTTCAAGCGGCCCGTACGGGTACCATCGCGCCCTGATGAACATGCTTCGTGGCGCGCTCGCCGCCCTCGTCACCGGTGTCTGCACCGTGCTGGTGGTGCTGGCGGTCTCCATCCTTCCGTACCTCAACCCGGTCTGGGTCTCGTTCGAGCAGGGCCGGGCCCAGGCGCTGGCCTGGACGGGCTTCAGCGAGGCCACGCTGGCCACGGTCACCAACGAGATCCTCGCGGACCTTGTCCTGGGCCCCCCGGACTTCGACGTGACCTTGGACGGCGCGCCGGTGCTCAACGAGCGTGAGCGAAGCCACATGCGCGACGTCCGTGCGGTCTTCGTGATGCTCTACGCGGCCGCCGCGGCATCCCTGGTGCTTCTCATCGTGCTCGCCGTTGTGGCCCGCGCCCGTGGGGCGCTCGCACGGGCCGCCATGTGGCGGCGTCTGCGCGGCACCGGCACCGCCATCGCGGTGGTCACGGTCGCAGGCGGCGCCGTCGCGATCATGTTCTTCGACACCGCCTTCGAGCTCTTCCACCGCACGTTCTTCCCGTCCGGCACCTACCTCTTCGACCCGCGTACGGAGCGCCTGGTGCAGCTCTTCCCGGAGCAGTTCTGGGTGGACACCTCGATCGCCGTCGGTGCAACCGCGATCGTCATCGGGCTTGTGCTGCGGCGCCTGGGCCGTAGGCGAGCGGCCCAGGCCGAACGCGGTCGCTGATGCGCGGCGGCGTCCCCATCGCCCGCATTCGCGGCATCGAGGTGCGCATCTCGCTGCCCTGGATCCTGCTGCTTGCCCTGTCCGCGATCATCGGCGCCGAACAGGCATCCCTGGCCTCGCCCGCCCTCGGCGCCCCTGTCCACTGGCTCATCGGCGGCGCGGTTGGCCTGGGCTTCCTGCTCTCGGCCGCTGTCCACGAGCTGGCGCACGCCTTCACCGCTCGGCGCTTCGGCATTGCCGTCTCACAGGTGGTGGTTGGCTTCGTGGGCGGCGGGGCTCCGGGCTCCGAGGCCTCGCGCCCGCCCGACGACATGCTCGTAGCTCTTGCCGGTCCGATGGCCTCGCTCGTCATCGCCTTCGCGAGCCTCCCGCTCGCGCTCGGCACGGTGCTGCTGGGCTCCCAGCTGGGCGCAGTGGCAGGCGGCCTGGTGATCGTGGGCGGCCTCAACCTCGCGATGGCAATCCTGAGCCTCATTCCGGCACCCCCGCTTGACGGGGCACGCGTGGTGCGCGCAATCGGCTGGGCTCGCAAGGGCTCGCTGGAGGCTGGCATCGGTCTGTCCACTCGCGTGGGCCGCGCCGTCGCGTTCGTCGCCGTTGGCGTTGGCATCGCGCTCACGGTCATGGGCCGCGCCTCGGAAGGGCTGCTGCTCCTGTTGCTCGGCTGGCTGCTCCAGAAGGAGTCCGGCGCCCAGGAGCAGCGCCTGATGCTCGATGGCGTCCTGCGGGGCACCAGGGTCCGAGACGCCATGCGGACCGATGTTCCGGTGGTCTCGCCGTCGTTGACGCTGGACGTCTACGCGGACCGGTTCGCCGAAGAGGGAGCCGTGGACGCCTTCCCCGTGGTTGACGAGGGTCACGTGGTGGGGATCATCGGACGCACGCAGCTGCGTCGACTTGGCCGCGGGAAGCTGGCCGAGACGCGGACCGTGGACGCGATGGCCAGGCCGCCCGCCGCGCCACTGCTGACACCGGACTCCGACCTTGGGGGCGCCGCCGAGCTGTTGGGCCGCCTGGGGCTGGACGGGCTCGCCGTGGTGGAGGAGGAGCGCCTGGCTGGCGTGGTCACGCGAGAGACCATCCGCTCGCTGGTCCGGCTTCGCACAGCCCAGGCGGAGGTGCCCCGATGAGCGACCGGCTGCTGCCCCTCGAAGAGGCGCTCGCCGCCGTCCTGGCCGGCGTGGGTGCCGTCACGGAGACCGAGACGCTCGCACCGGAGGATGCGCTGGGTCGCGTGCTGGCGCAGGACGTGGTGGCGCAGACGTCGTTGCCACCCTGGGACAACGCAGCGATGGATGGCTTCGCCGTGCGTGGCGAGGACGTCGCCGCCGCTTCCGAGGAGCGCCCCGTCCGGCTCGCGCTCGTGGGCGAGGTGCGTGCAGGCATCGCCGTTGACGCCGCCATGGGGCCGGGTACGGCGATTCGGATCGCCACCGGTGCGCCCATGCCGCCTGGTGCGGACACGGTGGTCCAGCTGGAGCTCACGACGCCCTTTGCGGCGGATGGCACACCGGGACCGCGCGGTCGCGAGACAACGGGCCCGGTGCCCGCGCACGTGCTGGTGCACGAGCGGGTGGACCTTGGCAACGCCATCCGCGCGGCCGGAACGGACGTGCACGCCGGGGTTGTCGTCGCCCGCGCCGGGACGGTCGTGACCTCCGCCGTGGTGAGCCTCGCCGCGGGCGTGGGCATGGGCCAGGTGGTCGTGCGCCGCAGACCCGTTGCCGCGATCCTCCCCACGGGTGACGAGCTTCGCCGGCCCGGCGAGCCGCTGGGCCCGGCGGGCATCCCGGATGCGAACGGGCCCGGCCTGCGGGCACTGGCAAGGGACGCCGGAGCGGACGTGGTGGACCTGGGCATCGCGGTTGACGTGCTGGAGGACGTGGAGGAGCGCCTGCGGCGTGGCGTTGCAGCGGCCGACGTGGTCATCGTCTCCGGCGGCGTCTCCATGGGTCCCTACGACGTGGTGAAGCTCGCCTTCGAGCGTGTTGGGCACGTGGACCTCTGGAAGGTGGCGATCCAGCCCGGCAAGCCATTTGCGTTCGGGCGAGCGCGCGTCCCGGGCACGGACCGGGATGTCCTTCTGCTGGGCCTGCCGGGCAACCCCGTGTCATCCTTCGTGACCTTCGAGCTCTTCGCGCGGCCTGTGCTGCGGCGCCTCGCCGGTCACACGGTTCTCCAGCGACCCACGGATCGGGCGGTGCTGGAGGAGCCCGTGAGCAAGAGCCAGGGACGGCGCGGCTTCCAGCGCGTGATCGCCGTGCGTGACGAGGCCGGTATGCCGGTCCGCGACGCCCAGGGGCGCGTGCGGGTGCGACTTGCGGGCGGGCAGGGCGGGCAGGGGAGCCACGTCATCTCGGCGCTTGCAGCTGCGGATGCCCTCGCCGTGATCCCGGAGGTGTACGCCACCACCGAGCCAGGCCTGGAGGTGGAGCTTCGCTGGCTTGATCGCTCCTGACGGCACGGCGGCGCTGGACCGTGCCGCATGTGCCCGTCCACAGGGGCCGTTGGTCGCCCCCGGCCTGTGCCGGTGGGGCGTCAAGGACACGGTCGCGCCGGGTAGCATCGCGCGAGAGCAGGAGGAGCCATGGACCGCAGCGACACCCCCAGGGCGGAGCGCCGCCGCCTGACGCACGTGGACCGCAGTGGGCGGCCGCGCATGGTGGACGTGAGCGCGAAGCCTGTCACTGCGCGCCGCGCCGTCGCCGAGGCGGAGGTGGTGGTCTCGCCGGAGACGCTGAGCCTGGTCATCGACGGCCATGCCACCAAGGGCGACGTCCTCACCGTCGCGGAGCTGGCAGGGGTGATGGGCGGCAAGCGCACCGGCGAGCTGATCCCGCTCTGCCACCCCATCCCGCTCACGGACCTGCTCGTGAGCATCGTCCCGGATCGCGCCGGGAGCCTCCTCAAGATCCGCGCGGAGGCCGCGTGCACCGGCCCGACCGGCGTGGAGATGGAGGCGATGACCGCCGCGTCCATCGCCGCCCTCACCGTGTACGACATGGTCAAGGGCGTGGAGCGCGGCGTGGAGATCCGCGGCGTTCGTCTCGTGTCGAAGACCGGTGGCAAGAGCGGCGAGTGGCACCGCCAGGCCGGCACGTCCGCAGCTGCCGGCGCCGGTGCCGGCGGGCAGGGGCCGGACCGGGGTCGCAAGCCCGGTGACCGGATGGCCGGCCGCATCGGGAAGAAGCGGGGCCCCGGCTGATGGGGGAACGCGCCCGCCTGGTGAGCAAGTCCGCCTACGTGCTGACGGTCAGCGACCGCAGCTACGAGGGTACGCGTGCGGACACGTCCGGCGAGCGCCTGGAGGCACGCCTCCGGGATCTTGGATTCGACGTGGAGCGGGGCCTTGTCCCGGATGACGTGGCGCGCATCGCGTCCGCGATCGGTGATGCCGCCATCCGCCACCGCCTGGTGGTCACCACCGGCGGCACGGGCCTGACGCCGCGGGACGTGACCCCGCAGGCGACGGCCACCATCCTGGACTACGAGGTGCCCGGGATGGCCGAGGCGATGCGCGCCGACGGCCGCCGCAGCACCCCGTTCGCCGTGCTTTCGCGGGGACTCGTGGGTGTCCGCGGCGGTACGCTCATCGCCAACGTGCCGGGCTCGCCCAACGGAGCGCTCGAATCATTCGAGAGCCTTGTCCCGGTCCTCGATCATGCACTGGAGACCCTCGCGGGTCCCTTTGACCACGCCGCACAACGCGCCGCCGGCCGCACGGATCTGCCGACGGGCACCACGGAGGACGCCTGAACATGTTCGAGGACTTCAAGGAGGTCCCGCTCTATCCGCTGGTGCTGCCGATCTTCTGGGGCGCGATGGCCACGTTCCTGCTCGTCCTGAGCAAGCACGTGCGCGTCATGCTCGCGGTGGGCGGCGAGCGGCCGAAGGGCAACGAGAGCGCCTGGCGGCGCCTCGGCGGCCTGATCCGGTACGCGATCATCCAGACCCGGATGTACCGCGAGTCCCGCGTGGGCGTGATGCACCTGGGTCTCTTCCTGGGCTCCACCATCCTGCTCATCGGCAACATGAACATGGTGACCGGCGGCCTCTTCCACGCCGTCGTTGGGTGGCCATTCGACGGGATCCTCTGGACGGCGCTGGTCGCGGTCCAGCAGGTCGTCGCCGTGATGGCGCTCGCCGGCGCGGCCTACGCGTTCTATCGCCGCCTCATCAGCCGCCCCACGCGCCTCACCCTCTCGCCCACGGGCCTCCAGATCCTCACGTTCATCACGCTCGTCGTCTCCACGGAGTTCTTCGCCATGGCCTTCGAGGCCGCTGCGTGGGGCGACATCACGGGCGCGTTCATCACCAACGTCCTGGCCGTACCGCTGCGCGGCCTCTCGGAGAGCGTCAACTCCACCGCCTTCGTGGTCCTGTGGTGGGGTCACATTCTCGTTCTCTCCGCGTTCCTTATCTTCATCCCGTTCAACAAGCACTTCCACGTGTATGCCAGCTTCGTGAACATCTGGTTCCGCAAGCTGGAGCCCCGCGGCCGCCTGCCGATGATGGATCTCGAGGACGAGAACTCCACGTTCGGCCTGGGCAAGTTCGCGGACCTGTCCTGGAAGGACGTCTTCGACGGCTTCACCTGCACCGAGTGCGGGCGCTGCCAGCAGGCCTGCCCCGCGTACAACACGGGCAAGCCGCTCAACCCCAAGCAGCTGATCATGAACATCCGCCGCGAGGCGGACCGGGCCGAGATGACGATCCCGTTCATCCCGAACAGCCCGTCCGTGCGCGCCACCTACGGCCTGGACGACAGCCTCAAGGCCGATGCCGTGGCCATGCCCCTCGTTCCGTCCGTGCTTGAGTACGACGCCGCGTGGGACTGCGTCACCTGCGGCGCGTGCGTCGAGGCCTGCCCGGTGCTCATCGAGCACGTGGACAAGATCGTGGGCATGCGCCGGAACCTGGTCCTCATGGAGTCCAAGTTCCCGGCAGAGCTCACCTCGGTCTTCCGCGGCATGGAGAGCGTGTCCAACCCGTGGGGCCAGCCGCCCAGCGCGCGCCTTGACTGGACGAAGGGCCTGCCCTTCACCGTCCGCACGGCGCAGCAGGTGAAGGCCGCGGGCGAGCTGGACAAGCTCGAGGTCCTCTACTGGGTTGGCTGCGCCGCCGCGTTCGACGACCGCAACAAGCGCGTCGCCCGCGCCGTCGCAACCTGCCTTGACGCCGCCGGCATCAGCTTCGCGGTCCTGGGCCAGGAGGAGAACTGCACCGGCGACCCGGCCCGCCGCATGGGCAACGAGTACGTCTACCAGATGCTGGCCAGCTCCAACATCGAGACGCTCAACAAGTACA
>CAIYZX010000222.1 GCA_903930745.1 uncultured Chloroflexota bacterium
GCGCAGGTGCCTGCTCAACCGCCGCTGGTTGGCGGGAAGCAGTCGATCCGGTCCGTGTCCGTCACCACGAGACCGGGCTCGTCAACGCGCACGACCTCGCCGTTGAGGCCCAGCACCGCGATGTCCGCCAAGGGCACGCCGACCAGGGCCAGCGCCTCGGTCATCGGCATCGGCCGCCCCAGCGGGAGCTCGAACCTGGACCTCCGCCCGGGACCGTAGAACCCGAGCTCGCCCCAGAGGTGGACCTTCACCCGGGACGCGCGCCCGAGCCGGTGGCAACCTCGCCACCCATGGTCCACTCGAGGCCCAGGCGCTCCAGGCAGGACGGCGTCGGGGCGCCCGTCTGCGGGTCCCAGCCCTTGAGCGTGTAGAGCGCGGACACGGCTGCCTCGAACTCGTCGCGGTCGATGGACACGCCGGTCAGGGGCCCGCCCTCGAGCGGGAGGTGCAGCCGCTCCGGCAGCTTGTCCGCCCGGCGGTCGAAGCCCTCGCGGACGTTGAACATGCGGGCCATGTTGACGGCACGCTCGCCGATCTCCAGCAGGTCGTCCACCGTGACGTCCCAGCCCGTGGCCGCACGCACCGCGTTGCGCACGTCCTCCACCTGGATGAACGAGCGGGGCGCCGGCCCGAAGAAGCACAGGCCCAGCACCTTCTCGGCGCTGTTCCAGCGCTCGCCCGTGTACCAGTTGCCCACCTTGACGGGGCCCAGGTCCCGTGCCGGCGACGGCTCCGTGATGCCCAGCGGCATGGCGCCCTTGAAGCCCACGGACTCCGGGTTCACGAAGATGGGGTCGTGGAAGGCGACGAGGTGGTCCGCGCCGGCCTCGTTGGTCGCGTAGCCCAGCGCGACGCCCACCTTGCCGCGCGGCTCGTGCATCGCGAGCTCCAGGCCCTTGACCTGCATCGCCCACGCCTCGGATCCCTGGCCCACGCGCTGCGAGATGGCCCGCGAGCCCAGGGCGAGCAGCTCGCCCGCGCCCGTGCGGTCAGCGATCAGGGGGATCGCCTCGAGCACCGCCTCGCCGTTGCCGAAGTGCAGGTCCAGGCCACCCAGGTCCCTGTCCACGTCCAGCAGGCCGTGCTCCACGCACTCCATGACGAAGGCGACGGTGCCGGCGGCCGAGATCACGTCCAGGCCCACCTCGTTGCAGAGCTCGTTGGCCCTGGCGACCAGCTGGATGTCGAAGATGGCGCAGTTGGAGCCGAACCCGGCGATCGCCTCGTACTCCGGGCCGTCGTACGTGTCCGTGACCCGGTAGCGGCCCTCGAACGCGGTCTCCGGCTTGCAGCGGACGGCGCACGCGTAGCAGGTCCGGGTGGCGCTGCGGATCGCCTCGAACGCCGCCCAGCCGATGCCCTCCACCTGCTCGAAGGAGCCCTGGCGGAAGTTGCGGGTGGGCAGGATCCCGGCGGCGTTGAGCCCGTCGGTCAGACCCGGCGTCCCCTTGGTGCGGAGGTCCCACGACTGCGGGTGCTCGGTCACGCGCCCCGACAGGCTCTTGCCCACCTGGCCGAGTGCGGTGGGGTCGTTGGCGAGCTGGAGGTAGCGGCTGGAGCCCTTGACCGCGATCGCCCGGACGTTCTTGGAGCCCATCACGGCGCCCATGCCGGTGCGCCCGTTGTAGTGGCGCAGGTCGTTCATCAGCATCGCGTACGGGACGAGGTTCTCCCCTGCCCGGCCGATCTGGAGGACGCGCGCGTTCTTCTCGCCCACGTCCGCGCGGATCGCCTCCTGGACGAATGGCGGATCCTGGCCCCAGAGCGTTGCCGCGTCGCGGATCTCGGCCTGGCCGTCGCGGATCCAGATCCAGACAGGCTTCGGGGACCGGCCCGTGAGGATGATCGCGTCGAGACCCGCCATCTTCAGCTCCGGGCCCCAGTAGCCGCCGGCCTCGGACTCGCCGAAGCCGCCCGTGAGCGGGGACTTGGCGATCGCGTTGAAGCGGGTTGCGGTGGACACGGGGGCCCCGGTGAGCAGGCCCGTGGCCAGCACGAGCACGTTGTCCGGGCCAAGCGGATCGGCGCCGGCGGGCATGTCGTGGAGCAGGTGGTAGAGCGCCAGCGCCTTGCCGCCCGGGTACTGCCGGTAGAAGGCCTCGTCGAAGGTCTCGACCCTGGTGGTGCCCGCCGTCAGATCGACGCGGAGGATCGTCCCGTTGCTGCCGAACCCCATCGAAGTCCTCGTATGCCTGTCCCCGCCGGACGGGCGGGAGTGCTGGCTACATCATGCCCCGCACGCAGGCTCGATGTCGTCGTCCACTCACTGCCCGGATCACGCGGTCCCCGGCAGGCCGCCACCCGTCGCGCAGCCGCCGCCCGCGGTTGAACCGGGTCCTGCCAGGGGTCCGAACCACTGCGCCACGC
>CAIYZX010000223.1 GCA_903930745.1 uncultured Chloroflexota bacterium
CGCGTGCCCAGCACCACGGTCAGCTGGATGGTCTTGCCGTCGCGCAGGACGTCCAGGGTCACGGTGTCGCCGGGGGCGAAGCGGACCAGCGTGGCGTCCAGCGGATGCTCGCCATCGAGCGTGATCCCGGAGACCGCCGTGATGATGTCGCCGTCCTGGAGTCCGGCGGCGGCGGCCGGGCTGCCGTCAACGACCGCGGACCCGGTGCCGCCCTGGTTGCTCACCAGGGCGCCGTCCGCCACCGGCGTGGCCAGCTCCTTCTGGATCTTGAGGTCCAGGGTGAGGAACCGGATGCCGATCCACGGACGGGCCAGCTCCTGGCCCTTCACCGCCTGCTCCATGATGGGCCGGGCGATGTCCACCGGGATGGCGAAGCCGATGCCGGAGCCGTCCGTGGCCACCGCCGTGTTGATGCCCACCACCGCCCCGTTGGCGTCCACGAGCGGGCCACCGGAGTTGCCGGGGTTGATCGCCGCGTCCGTCTGGATGAGGTTGGTGATGCGCGTGGCGCCGTTGTCCACGGAGATGTCGCGCCCCTTCGCGGACACGATGCCGCTGGTCACGGAGAACGAGTAGGTCCCCAGCGGGCTGCCGATGGCAACGACGAGCTGTCCGATCTTGAGCCCGTCGCTCTTGCCCAGGCCGGCGACCGGGAGGTCCGTCCCTTCGATCTTCACGATCGCGAGATCCGTGAGGGTGTCGATGCCGTACACGGTGCCCGGGAACTGGCGGCCGTCCTTCAGCTCCACGGTGAGCCTGTTGGCGCCGCTCACCACGTGGCGGTTGGTGAGGATCCAGCCCGCGACGTCGTAGATGAAGCCGGAACCCACGCCCTCGGACGGCACGGTGCCGAACGGGTCCGTGGTGGTGCCCTCGGTGGTGATCTTCACGACGGCCGGGCCAACCTTGGCGGCGGCGTCGATGACCGCGGAGGACTCGTTGATGGTGACCGGCTGGGTGCCGGTGGTCTGGCCGTTGCCGATGCCGGACGTCTGCGCCGGGCGATTGAAGACGCCCTGCTGGCCAAGCACGGCGACCGTGCCGCCGGAGGCCAGGACGGCCGACAGGGCCGACGCCACGATCACCGTGCCAACGCCCGCGCCGCGCCGCTGGCGGGATGGACTGCGGTCCATCGGGGCTGCGGGCCGGGGGACGGCTGCAGGCTCGCCGTACGCAGCGCCGTAGCCGAACGTGCCGAAGGCGGGAGCGCCGGACCCCTGCACCCCATGGCCTCCGGTGCCGCCGTGGGGCGGGGGCGGGGTGGCCGGAGACGGGGCGGTGCCGGCGGGCATCCATGGGGCGGACGCGCCACCCTGCGGCTCCGCCGGGGCCGGGTCGTACCACGCGTTCTGGGGTGCGCCCTGGGGCTGCGCCCACGCCCAGCGGGCGTCCGGACGCGGGTCCGGCGTGGGGGCGAAGCGGTTGACCTCAACCGGCTGCGTGTCGGCGAGCGGATCCGACGTGGGATCCGGGGTCGCCGTCTGTGCGGCCGGCGTGACCTGCTCGGGCTCGTTGGGGCTCGGGGCGGGATTGGGGACGGCGCTGGTCTCGTCTGTCATCGGATGTGGCGTGACTCGTGGGGACTGGATGGACCAAGCCGCGGCAGTGGAGCCGCGTGTTGGATGTCAGCGTGCCGGATCGTCATTCATGACTGATGAGAGGGACGGTGAAGATTCATCCACCTTCCGCGGGATCGTCGAGCGGTGAGGCGGCGTCCGGACCCGGTGCTGCCACCGCCGTGACCTCGCGAGGGTCGTGCGGGAGGGTGACCACGAAGCGTGTGCCGCGCCCGAGGCGGCTCTCCACGGCGATCGTCCCGTGGTGCATGTCCACGATGGACTTGACGATCGCGAGCCCCAGTCCGGAGCCCGTGCTGCGGGCCTCGCTGCTCTGGGCGCCCCGGTAGAAGCGGTCGAAGATCAGCGGGAGCTCGTGGGGCGGGATGCCGATGCCGGTGTCCACCACCTCGATCCGCGCGCCATCCGCGGCCTCTGCGCGGACGCTCACGCGGACCTCGCCACCCCGCGGCGTGAACTTGAGCGCGTTGCCCACGAGGTTGCCCACCACCTGGGCCACGCGGGGCGGGTCATGGCGGACGCGCAGGGGCCGGTCCGGGAGCGCACGCAGGAGCGCGATCCCCTTTCGTTCGGCTGTCGGCAGCTGCTGCTCCACCGCCGACTCCACGGTGCCGCGGATGTCCTCCGGGCGCAGGTCCAGCAGCACCAGGCCGGAGTCCAGCTTGGAGAGCTCCAGCAGGTTCTGGGCAAGCCAGTCCAGGCGGTCCAGCTGTGCCGCGCTGGAGCCCAGGAACTCCTCCCGTGCCGCAGGGTCCTCGCCCGCCGGTCCCTGGAGCAGCTCGATGAACGTGTGCGTTGCCGCGATGGGCGTCCGCAGCTCGTGGCTGACGTCCGCCAGGAAGTCGCGGCTGCGATCCCGGTCGCCGCGGATGATCGCCACGCTCTCCTCCAGGCGGGCGGCCATCTGGTTGAACTGCGTGGAGAGCTCGCGGATCTCCAGGGTGCCGCGCGTCAGCTCGTCCGTGGCCACGCGCGAGGAGAGGTCGCCCTCCTTCATGCGACGCGACGCGTCCGTGAGGCGCATGAGCGGGGTGGTGAAGCGGTAGGCGAGGAAGGACGCCACCACCATGGAGACCACGAAGGCCACCGCGGCCATGATGAGCAGGATGCCGGTGAGCGCCGAGAGCGTGGTGGCGCGGCTGGTGTACGGGTTGGACAGCACGGCGACCATGCCCCAGTCCTTGACGGCGTTGGCCCGTCCCAGCTCCGCCTTCGCGTCCGGGATGGCGCCGTCGCGGGCCTGTCCCGGGTCCGGCGTGATCTGTGTCACGGCGTCGTAGTGGAGACGTGGGTCCGGGTTGGGGGACAGGTAGCCGGTGGTGTCCAGGGCGGCAGGCCCGAAGTAGAGCGCGAGGTCCGCCTCCGCCACGCGGTCCGCGACGAGCTGCAGCGCGCCGTCGTCCCGGAGGAGCCTCTCCACCTCCGGGTTGAGGA
>CAIYZX010000224.1 GCA_903930745.1 uncultured Chloroflexota bacterium
CGAGTTCGCCGGCATCGGCTCCGCGCTCGGCATCTTCGGCGTCCCGCCCCAGGTGTCGGCGGCCATCGCCGCAGTGGTGGTGGTGGGCTTCATCGCACTTGGCTCGTACAGCCGCGTCCAGCTCCTCTTCGTGGGCGTGGGTGCGCTGGTCTCCGGCGCCTACGTCTTCTCCGCGTTCCAGGCGGAGCCGGACTGGAGTGCGGCGGCCTCCGCGATCCTCTCGCCGCACCTCACCACCTCGCCCGCGTACTGGCTGGCCGTCGTGGGCACCGTGGGTACCACGATCACGCCGTGGGGCCAGTCGTTCATCCAGAGCTACGTCGTGGACAAGGGCCTGCGGCCCGATGACATGCGCGGCAGCCGCATCGACGTCTTCTTCGGCGCCGCCCTCACCAACGTCATCGCCGGGTTCATCCTCGTCGCCTGCGCGGCGACGCTCTTCTCCAACGGCCTCACGATCACCTCCGCAGCCGATGCCGCCCGGGCCCTGGAGCCCATCGCCGGCGAGGCCGCCGCGGTCCTCTTCGCCGTGGGCCTGCTGGGGGCGTCCTTCCTGGGCCTCGGCGTGGTGCCGCTCTCGTCCGCCTACTCCACGTGCGAGGCGTTCGGCTGGGAGCTGGGCGTGGACTGGAACTGGCGCGACGCGCCGGCGTTCTACGGCCTGCTGGCGTTCTTCATCGGGTTCGCGGCACTCTTCGTGATGATCCCCGGGCTGCCGCTGATCTCCGTGATGTTCTCGGCCCAGGTGCTCAACGCGCTGCTGCTGCCGTTCATCCTGGTGTTCGTGATGCTGCTGGCCACGGACCGCGAGCTGATGGGCGACCTCGTGTCCGGCCGCTGGCTCACGTTCATTGGCTGGCTCTCCACCGGGCTCCTGATCCTGCTCTCGCTGATCCTCGTGGTCACGAGCCTCACGGGGATCTAGCTCGCCCTCGTCCCTCCTTCGTCCCGCCCGCATCCCGCGCCCGTGCCCGCGTCCCGCCCTCGTCCCACGCCCCTGCGCCCCTGCGCCCCTGCGCCCCTGCGCCGTCGTCGCGGCCCCGCCGGCCCCGTGCCCCGTCGGCGCCGTCGTCGCGGCCAACCGCAACTACTCCATCCCGGGCCCGCGCGACCCCGCCAGATCCGGCCGGATGGGCCCCGAATCCACCGGTTGCCGGCCCTTCTCACGCACGACCGGGGAGGTGAATGTTCTTCCTTGACCCCTGTCGCGGTCGTAGCGCCCAAGCGCAACCACATTGGGCCCTGCGTCGGAGGCTGGTGGGCGGGATCACCTTGGGTCCGCGGTTACGCCGCACCCAGCTCCGGCACCCAGCTCCGGCACCCAGCTCCGGCACCCAACTCCGGCACCCAGCTCCGGTCCGGTCGCGCCAGCGCCCGCCGCCGCCCGTGCCGCTGCCCGCCTGGCGGGCAACCGGGCCGACGCCCCGGCGATCCTGCATCTCCACGCGGGCAGAATCGGCACCTTGCGCCCGTGTTCGCCGAATTTGCATCCCCAAGCGGGCAGGAATGCACCTCCGCCGTGCAGGTTGCCCGCCGGGCGGGCAGGGCCGGGTCCCGCCCGGAGCCTGGGAGCAGCCGGCAAGGGCCGGGTCCCCCCGGGGGGTTTGCCCACCCGTGTCAGGGCGAGCTCGCCAGCACCGGGCGGCCTGTCGGCCCTGCGCCCGCGCACGCCGGCCCGCGCCAGGCCACGGCGCATCGGCACTCCCTGCGACTGGTTGCGCTTGGCCGCGACGAGGAGGTGCGTTCGGGGGTCGTTGCGCTTGGGCGCGACGTGAATGCGGCGGCGCGTGAACGGCAAACGAGGCAGGAACCGCGATCTCGTTGCGCTTGGCCGCAACGACGGCGGCAGGGGCAGGAACCAACACCCCCGACCCCGGCCGAGCACGGAACGACCAGGTCGGGACAAGGGGCGCAGGGGGATGGGGCGCGGGCCGCGATGGGCCGGTGCATGATGGCCGGGCCAACACGCGCAGGGGAGC
>CAIYZX010000225.1 GCA_903930745.1 uncultured Chloroflexota bacterium
AGCTCGGGCCGCCACACCCTCAGGGTGGTGGTCGTGGGCACGGCGGGCCGGCCTCGCGTGGACCTCGACGGCTTCGTCGTCCTCCAGTAGCTGCTCCGGCGCGATCAGCGGATCCGGTCGATGACCAGGTCCGGCGTGGTCAGGACGAGGCCCGGGCTGGGGACCAGCCCCGACTGGATCACGAGCGGCTCCCGCGAGTACGTGTCCGTGGAGCGGGCGATCGAGCAGGCGGAGCAGGGGCGCGGTGGCCAGACCGGCGACGT
Source organism: uncultured Chloroflexota bacterium (assembly GCA_903930745.1). Taxonomy (GTDB): domain Bacteria; phylum Chloroflexota; class Limnocylindria; order Limnocylindrales; family CSP1-4; genus CAIXZV01. Next base: position 264 of record CAIYZX010000225.1, read on the forward strand.
GCGCTGGGGCGCCCGCGACGAGCTGCGCCTGCTCGTGACGCACGGCGTCCTCCACGTCTGCGGCTGGGACCATGCCGAGCCCGTGGAGGAGGCCGCGATGCGGGCCGCCGAGCAGGGGCTCCTGCGCGGCTGACCCCTGCTCCGTGGCGTGCGTTGGCTGCCCGGCGGCGTCAGTCCGCCGTGAGCCGGCTGATCACGAGGCGCGTGGCGGGGACCACGGCGCCCAGCGATGCATCCTGGGTTGACTGGAGGACCGCGGGCTCCCAGGCGTAGGACCCGGGAGTCACGACACGCGCGACGTAGCGGAGCACGTGCGTCGGCCGTTGCACGTCCGGGGTGACGCAGAACCGCACCACCTGGCCCGTGACGCTGGACGGCGACTCCGCGTTGGAGGTGTCCACCTCGTCAGAGCCCTCGTAGTCCGCGCCGTCTGCGTTCCAGATGGGCGCGAGACCGGACGGCGCCAGCTCCGTGACGAGCCAGCACCCGTCCAGGTCCGTCACGCTGGACGGCAGGCGCACGTGCAGGGTCACGACCACGATGTCGGTCGCCTTCACGGCACCTTCGGGCACCACGCGGCGCTCGATGGAGACGCCCGTCGGCGGGGTGATGGACGCGGGATCCAGCGCCCGGTCCGAGAGGACCGAGACCACCACGGAGCCCGTGCCGGGCACCAGGGTGGCGGTGGCCGCCTGGGCCGGGGTGAGGCGCATGGTCACGGCCTCGCCTCGCTCGATGGAGAGCGTGGTGGCCCGGCCGTCCACGGTCAGGATCGCGGAGGCGGACGTCGCGGGCACCCGGTTCGCCCAGCCTGCCGCGGCCAGGGCGCGCTCGAGGTCCAGCAGCGTGTCCGCCGGTGGATGGGCCACGACCCAGGCGTCCAGGTCTGCGGCGATGGGATCGCCCAGCGAGGCGGCGATGATCGCCAGGCGCGAGGTCAGCACGGCGCTGGGCTTGCCACCCTCGTCAAGGACGCGGGCGAAGGGTCCCTGGCGCTGTGCATGGATCGCGAGCACGCGGCTGAGCATTCGCGAGGCCAGGTCGTCGTCGCCGGCCGCCACCGCGCCGAGGCCGATGACGATCTCCTCCGCGGTGGTGAGGTTGCCCAGCTCCGCGGCGGCCCGCAGGTCCGCGATGACCGGCTGCCCGATCGCCGCGCGCCCAACCAGGATCCACATCGACTGCTCGCGTGCGGGATCCTCGCGGTCGTCGAAGTACGAGGGATCCAGGTGGATCCGCGGGTCGTGGGCCATGGCCGCAAGGACGGTCATCTGGAGGTCCGCGTCACCCCACGGCACCAGCCGCAGGGCGTCGTACTCGGAGAGGAACGGGGAGACGTCCGAGAGGCCGGCGCCGGTGGCCGCCAGGCCGAACCGGTCCACGAGGACCCGCTCGGCGAGGGCGGCAGCGACGAGCCGGTCGCCCCGTGTGGGGCTGGCCTCGCGCAGCTCCATGAGGGCGGGCAGGACCCGGCCACGCCCGCCGTCCGCAAGGACCAGCGTGGTGAGCCCGGTGCCCGCCGGGATGCTCATGGACCCGGTGAGTGCCGAGGACGTGGTGGTGATCTGGCGCGC
>CAIYZX010000226.1 GCA_903930745.1 uncultured Chloroflexota bacterium
CCTGCTCCGCTCCGGCTACCAGCCCTCGGCCAGGGTCCGCTCCAGGGCCTCGATCACCACGTCCGCGCTGTCCGTGGTGAGGCAGAGGGGCGGCTTCACCTTGAGCACGTTGTTGCCGTCGCCGGTGGGCTGGACGATCACGCCCAGCTCCAGCATGCGCTCGCAGATGGCCAGCGCCTCGTCCGCCGCGGGCTCCAGCGTCTCGCGGTCCCGGACCAGCTCCACGCCCAGGTACAGGCCCATCCCGTGGACCGCGCCCACGATCTCCGGGTGTGCCGCCGCCACGCGCTCCAGCCCGGCGCGCAGGTGGGCGCCCGTGGCGCGCGCGTTCTCCTGGAGGCCTTCGGCGTCCATCGCCTGCAGGACCGCGAGGCCCGCCGCGCAGCCCACGGGTGACCCGCCGATGGACGAGAAGAACGAGCCCTCTGCCGCGAACGCGTCGGCGATCGCCCGGGTGGTCACCACGGCGCCCACGGCCATCCCGTTGCCGGCGGCCTTCGCCACGGACACGATGTCCGGGATCACGCCCTGCTGCTGGAACGCCCACTCCCAGGCACCCAGCCGGCCATACCCGGTCTGGACCTCGTCCGCGATGGCGAGGCCGCCCGCCGCCCGCACCGCCGCGTAGACCTGCGCGAGGTAGCCGTCCGGGAGGACCACGCCGCCCGCGTTGCCGAAGAGCGGCTCGGCGATGAAGGCCGCGGGCACCCGACCGGCCGCCATGCCCTCGGCGATGACCCGGCGCACATCATCCGCGTAGCGGTCCGCGGCGTCCGGCCCCCGGTGGAGTCCGCGGTACGTGTTGGGTGCCTCCACCAGGCGCACCCAGTCCGGCCGCGTGCCGATGGCATTGGGGTTGTCCAGGTGCGAGGTGGTGATGGCGTCCGTGGCGCCGGTCCAGCCGTGGTACGCGCCGCGCACCGCCAGCACGTCCCGGTGGCCCGTGGCGGTCCGGGCGAGGCGGATGGCCAGCTCGTTGGCCTCGGATCCCGTGTTCACGAGGAAGACCGTGTCCAGGGGCGCCGGGAAGCGGGCGGCGAGCGCCTCCGCGAACTCCACCATGACACCGTAAAGGAAGCGTGAGTTGGTGTTCAGCCGGGCGAGCTGGCGCTGGACGGCGGCCTCAACACCCGGGTGCGAGTGGCCCAGCTGGGCGACGTTGTTGACGATGTCGATGCGGGCGCGGCCACGCGTGTCCACGAGGTGATGGCGCCAGCCGCGCTCCACGCGGGGCGGGGTCTCGAAGTAGTGGACCTGCGTGGTGGCCAGGGCCCGGTTGCGGCGCTCCAGGAGCGCGGCGGCGTCATCGCCCGGGGCCACGGCGAAGCCGTCCGGCAGCCCCAGGAGCACGGAGGGGTCCGGGCAGAGCGCCTGCCAGGCCGCGGCAAGGGACGGCACGGTACGGCGGGGGGCCGCGAGACCCGGCTGGGTCACGAGCTGGACGTGCAGAAGGGATGGCAGGTCCAGCGGACCGCGCGGCGTCAGGGCGCCGATGGTGTCGCCGGGGTGCACGCTCGCCCCATCCGCGATGGCCGGTGCCACGCCGTCCAGGCGGATGTCGAAGCCCGCGTCCGCGGCCAGGACGAGACCGGCGGGCGCATGGCGGACGAGACCCCCGACGGGCGCCCGAACAACGGTGCCCGGCGCCAGGAACAGGTCCGCGCCAAGGTGGACGGTGGCCGCCTCGACGGTGGCGTCCAGCTCCACGTCCGCCAGGCGGGCCTCGCCCCACCGGCCAACCGGGAGGCGGCCATCGGCGCGGGCGGTGGCAACCACGGCGTCCAGCACGGACGGGTCCCCCGTCGCAGCGGACGGCAGCGCATCCGAGGACGTGGACAGGTCCAGGAGCACGGCATCGGCCAGGTCCACCACCACGGGCGGCACCCAGCCGGAGGGCAGCGTCACGCGCCGGGCCGGGCCCAGGCCCGCAGCCGCCCGCAGGACCGCCTCCGCCAGCGGGAACGGGATCCGCGCAACGGCCTCAAACGCCGCCCACTCCTCGTCACGCACCGCGTTGACGTACGTGTTGTCCGGCTCCAGGACCGCCTGCTGGTCCCCGCTCACGGCGACCGCGGCGGAGCGCGCCACCACCATCGGCCAGACGGCGGCCAGCTCCGCATCGGCCAGCGGCAGGACGCCCAGGAAGCCCCGCGCCACGTCGCGCGCCAGCTGGAGCGGCGTGTCCAGGGCATGGAACGCGTCCGCCGCGATGGTCACCGCGAGATCCGAGGCCAGCCAGGTCCGCGACAGGTCGCCGAAGTCCAGGAGGCCAGCCGGCATCGGCCGCCCGGCCCGGTCCCGCCTTGCCACCGTGTTCACGTCCGTCACGTCCGCGTGGATCGCCCGGATCCGGAGGTCAGAGGCCAGGGCGTCCAGCGCATCACCGGCCCGCGCGATCTCCCGCTCCGCCAGCCGCCGCCGGTCCACGGTGGAACAGCTCTCGATCAGCGCCTCCACCACCGCCCGCGCGTGGCGGACGTCCCACTGGAAGACGCGGTCCAGCGCCTCGTGGTCCCACCCGTCCAGCGCCTGCGAGACCTGGGCGGCCATCGCGCCGTGGGCCCGGAGCACGGACGGCGCGAGGTATCCGGCCTGGTCCATGGGCTCGCCGTCGAGGTAGGTCACCAGGCGCAGGTCGTGATCCACGCCGGACGCGGTGGCCACGCTCGCCACGAGAGCGCCCGCGAGCGAAACCTGCGGGACCGGGCTCTCGAAGGGCAGGCCCGCGGCGGCCACGCGGAGCATCGCGCCGTTCTCCGCGTCCAGCTCCGCCCGGGAGATCGCGGCCCGCGCGATGCGCAGCACGAACCGGCGGCCATCGGGCGTGTCCACGCGGTAGTTGCGGTCCTGGTGGCTGCCCAGCTCGCGCAGCGTCCCCGTGAGGCCAAAGGCCTGCTCAAGGAGCGCCCGGGCCTCCGGGGCCTCCACATCGGGGCGGCGATGGACGTGGCCGGCGAACGGGTTCTCGCGCATCTGCGCATCCTCGCAGACCCCCGCCCATCCGTCGCCTCCCGTTGCGCACTGGTCGTCGAGTTGTCATACTTCCGATAGCAGTACGTATTTGTGGCGGTTGATATGTCCAACGTGGTTGGAGAGCGGTTCCAGATCACCATCGACAAGTCCGTCCGAGAGGCGCTCGGCATCCGGCCGGGTGACCGCGCCGTGGAGCGCGTGGAGGACGGCCGTCTCGTGATCGAGTTCGCCCCGGCCCCGCACCGCACATCCCTTCGCGGCCTCTTCCGCGATGCAGGCAGGACGGCACCGGATGACTGGCAGACCGTGCGTGAGCGCGCCTGGGCCGCCCGAACCGCGGAGATCGCTGAGGCGTTGGACTCCGACGCAAGCAGGCACGGCCAGACTCGATGACTCGCGTCTACGTGGACACCAGCGTCCTGGTCCGCTACTTCGCGGATGACGATCCCGCCCGCGCCTTCGCCGCCGCGACGCTGGTTGACGGCGACGACACGCTGGTCGTCTCCACGGCGAGCCTCATCGAGCTGGTTCACGTCCTACGGACGGAGTACCGGGTTGCCAACCCAGAGCTGGCCAACGGCCTCGCCACGTTCCTCGCGCGGGAGAACGTGGAGCTTGCGGACGCCGACCGGGATGGGACGATCGCCGCGCTGCGGTGGTCGGCCAGGGCATCGGCTCGTCGCATTCCAGACGCCCTGATTGGGGCCGCCGCCGAGCGGGCCCGGTGTGCGTGGATCGCCACCTTCGACCAGGAGATGACCACCCGCACGGTCCCGGTACGCGCGCTCTGACCCAAGCGGGCGGGAGTCCCGCGAACTGGCGCACGCAGCGGGCGACCATGCAGGCTGCATAGAGCGCATGCATATACTCTCCCGGTCAGCCATCCAGGAGGGACTTCGTGAGCGTCGGCACCCCGTTCCATCCGCGCGCCGCGGCC
>CAIYZX010000227.1 GCA_903930745.1 uncultured Chloroflexota bacterium
TGACGTCTGCGCCGATGACCTCGTACACGGTGTGGAGGCCCGGCGCGTTGTTCGCATAGGCGATGGCGGTGGTGAGGTAGAAGCGGTCTGACATGGTCCGGCGATGGTAGCAGCGTGCGCCGCGCCCGCGACGATCCGCGCCCGTTGCCGGACTCCACTCCTCCCCGGGCGGGCGCGCCGACCCCGAGCGAGGGACCCAACGGCACTGGGCGGTCGGTCGGCTGGGTCCAATGCTCTCCGGTGGTGCCGCCAGTCTGTCGGCCGACGAGTCCGTATAGGGGCGGGATGAGCGCATCTGGCGAGGCGGGCAGGCAGGCGACCGTGCTGCTCCTGGGTGCCACCGCGGCGCTCGCCGTCACGGCGTGCAGCGTTGGCGAGGGTGGGTGGATGCCCGCGCAACGCCACGGCGAGACCTACGCGGGTGACCGCCGGCAGATCGACGGCGTCCTGGAGATCGACAGCAACCAGTGCTACGACCTGACGGTTGATGGCACCACGTGGTTCGTGATCTGGCCGGAGGGATCGCGGTGGGACCTGGGCGTGCGCCTGCCCAACGGGCAGCTGCTCCGCGACAACGGCACGAGGGTGTCCGCTACCGGAGCCCGCACGCCCACCGCGGCCCTGACGGACGAGTTCTGGACTCGCTCCTTCCTGCTCTGTGCTCCGGGCGCGGCAGAGGTGCTCGTCCTGGATATCGCCCTGGTCGCCGCTGAGTAGCTGCTCAGGCGACCTCGCCCGCGACCCAGTGCTTCACCGGCGCCGGCGCGCTGACGCCGGCAGACCGGCGGGCGGCGGGCCAGCCCATGCCCGGAGTCCCCGACGCCCTTGGCACAGGCGAGTTGCCCTCCGGTGTCCACTGGCCGGCCTCCCGGGTGTAGGGTCGAAGCGCGGATCGACCTGCCCGGCCCGTCGCAGCCGATGAACCGAGGGAGGCGCCGGGCCCCCAGCACCCGCTCAGTGGCGGAAGTGGCGCTTCCCTGTGACGAGCATCGCGGCGCCCGCGGCCTCCACGTCCACCAGGACCTCCGCGTCACGGAGCGAGCCGCCCGGCTGCACGATGGCGGTCACGCCGGCGTCCAGGAGGACCCGCGGCCCGTCCGCGAACGGGAAGAACGCATCGGAGGCGGCAACCGCACCCGTGGCGCCCCCGTGCTCCGCCTGGAAGGTGCGCGCCTTCTCCACCGCACCGCGGCAGGCGTCCACGCGGGAGACCTGGCCGGAGCCAAGGCCCACCAGCATCCCGTCGCGGACCAGCACGATGGCGTTGGAGACCACGCCCCGGCAGAGCCGCCAGGCGAGGTCCATGTCCGCGACCTCGCGCGCCGTGGGCTGGCGAGAGGTGGTGCAGACCCACTCGGAGGGCGCGTCCGGGAGCGTGTCCGGCGCGGTGACGAGCACGCCACCGCCCGCGGTCCGAAACGAGCCCAGGTGGTCAACCGCAAGCAGGCCGCGCGCGGTGCGGCCGGAGCGGTCCGCAGAGGCATCCAGGGACGGGTCCACCACGAGGCGCAGGTTGGGCTTGGTGGCCAGGACCTCGCGGGCCTCCGGGGCGTACCCGGGCGCCACCACCACCTCCAGGAAGATGGACACCAGCTGCTCCGCCAGCGCCCGGTCCACCTCGCCCGTGATGGCCACCACGCCGCCGAACGCGGACACGGGATCGCCGGCCAGCGCCGCCGCCCAGGCCTCGAGCAGCGTGGGGCGCTCCGCGGCGCCGCAGGGGTTCGTGTGCTTGCAGATCACCACGGCCGGGCCACGCATCAGGCGCCCCAGGGCGGCCGCGGCGGAGGCGTCCAGCACGTTGTTGTACGAGAGCGCCTTGCCCTGGAGCGGCGGCTCACCCGCGGCGAACGGGCCATCCCAGGGGCGCGGCTCGCGGTCCGTGCGGCGGTATCGGGCGGCCGGCTGGTGCGGGTTCTCGCCGTACCGCAGGGTCTCCACCTTCTCCATGGAGATGGTCAGGACCGGCGGGTACGGGTCCTCCGCGCCGGGCATGCCGGGCTCCGCGGGCAGGTCCACGCCCGCCTCCGCCATCCGGCACGGCAGCTCCGCGGCGATGCGCGCGTCGTACGCGGCGGTGTGGCGGAAGGCCTCCACGGCCAGCGCGGACCGCAGGCCCAGGGGAATGGCGCCATCGGCGTCCAGGGCCGCCAGGACCGCGTCATACCGGGCGGGTGAGGTCACGATCGCCACGGACGCGTGGTTCTTGGCGGCCGCGCGGACCATTGACGGCCCGCCGATGTCAATCTCCTCCACCAGCTCGTCAAACGTGATGCCCGGGCGGCGCGCGGCGGCGGCGAAGGGGTACAGGTTGACGACGACGAGGTCGAACGGCGCGATCCCCGCGGCCAGCAGCGTCTCGCGGTGGTCCGCGCGCCGGCGGTCCGCGAGCAGGCCGCCATGGACGCGCGGGTGCAGCGTCTTGACGCGCCCGTCCAGCATCTCCGGCGCGCCGGTGACCGCGGCCACGTCCGTGACGGGCAGCCCGGCCTCACGCAGGGCCCGCGCCGTCCCGCCGGTGGAGACGAGCCGGAACCCGCGGGCCACCAGGCCCCGCCCGAAGTCCACGAGCCCCGCCTTGTCGGAGACGGACAGCAGCGCGCGCCGCGGCA
>CAIYZX010000228.1 GCA_903930745.1 uncultured Chloroflexota bacterium
GATCGGATCCGATGGGTGGTCACCGGCAACCACGACGACCTGACCGAAGGGGGCGCTCCGCTCCGCGAGGCATTCGGTTCGGCGGCGTCGCGTGACGGTCACACCTGGTTCTCCGACACTCTCGGCACATGGCATGTCATCGTCCTCGACACGAACTGCGGCGTGGTGGCTGGCGGCTGCGGCGCCGACTCGCCCCAGGCACGCTGGCTGGCGGCGGACCTGGCCGCGTCCAGTGGCCTGTGCACGGTGGCCCTCTACCATCACCCCCGCTTCTCCAGCGGCATGCACGGCGACGACGAGGAGGTGGCCACGCTCTGGACGCTGCTGTCACAAGGGGGCGTGGACCTCGTGCTCAACGGCCACGAGCACGACTACGAGCGCCTTGTCCCGCTCGATGCCCGGGGGCGCCCGTCGGCGACGGCCGGCATGACGGAGGTGGTGGTGGGAACCGGTGGCGCCGGCCTTCGGGACTTCGATCGGCCAAGGTCCGGATCGGCGGCCCGGCTGGCGTTCCAGTACGGGGTGCTGACGGTGGAGCTTCGAGACGACGGCTGGACATCAACGTTCCTCACCGTGGACGGCGCCATTGCGGATGCCGCCTCCGGCACCTGTCACTGAGTCGTGGCGGACCCGCCGGCCACCTCTGGCATCATGGCCGCCATGATCACGACGCCTGCCGATCCAGACTTCGGACCCGCCTGGTCCGCCTCCCTCGCCCGCGTGCCTGAGATCACCTTGCGGGAGTGGCAGGAGTTCGCGCTCGCGATCTGCGACGAGGCGGACGACATCGCCCTCCGGCACTTCCGCCGGGACCTGGACATCGAGCGCAAGCCGGACCGGTCGTTCGTCACCGTCGCGGACCAGGGCATCGAGAAGGTCCTGCGCGAGCGGATCAAGGCCCGCTACCCGGATCACGGCCTGGTGGGTGAGGAGTACGGCGACGAGGACGGCGCGTCGCCCACCCGCTGGATCATCGACCCCATCGACGGGACGCACAACTACATCCGGGGCGTGCCGCTCTTCGGGACGCTCATCGGCATCGAGCACGAGGGCGAGCTGCAGGTTGGCGTGATCTCCGCGCCGGCGATGCGGGAGCGCTGGTACGCGTACCGCGGTGGCGGGGCGTGGAACCGGGGGCTGGCCGGCGTGCGACAGATCCGTGTGTCGCGGGTTGCGGCCATCGAGGACGCCCAGATCCTCTACGGGTCCGCGCGGGACACGGCGGCGTCCGGGTTCATGCCCGGCTTTGACGCGCTGATGACCGCCGCCTGGCGCGAGCGCGGGTTCGGCGACTTCTGGGGCTACGCCCTGGTGGCCGAGGGCGCTGCCGAGGCGATGCTGGAGACCGGGATGCACCCGTGGGACCTCGCTGGCCCCGTGGTGGTCATCGAGGAGGCCGGCGGCAAGGTCACGGACGTCTTCGGCGAGCGCCGCATCGACGCCCCGTCCTTCGTCGGCTCCAACGGCCACCTGCACGCGGAGGTGCTCCGGCGGGTCCGCCAGGCGCCAGGGGCCTGATCAGGGCTCGCCGGCAACCTCACCTCCGGCTCGCCATTCACCCCGGAATGGCCCTGGGGGTTGACCTGCAGCGTTCACCGCCGAACCGGCCGAATGCACGCCGAGGTCCGCGGCTGGGGCGGTGACGTCATTCGCACGTGAATGACGGGCGATGGGCTGGCGGCAGCGGGGGAGTGCCGTTCGTCTCCAGCCCGCCGCGAGGGGCTAGGCGCCGGCCTCCACCAGGGCCTCGCCGATGATCGCGAGCGCCTGGTCCACCTCCGCCTCCGTGGTCACGAGCGGCGGGATGATCCGGACGACATTCACGTTCGTGCCGGCGGTCAGCAGCATCAGCTTGCGGTTGAAGCAGGCGGCCTGGACGCGCTTCGTCAGCGCGCTGTCCGGCACCCGGCCATCGCCCTCGCCCGGCTTCACGAACTCCAGGGCCACCATGAGGCCCAGACCGCGCACGTCGCCGATGGCGGGGTGCTTGGCGGCCAGTGCCCGCAGGCCGGCAAGGAACTGGTCGCCGCGGGCGCGGGCGTTGGCCACGAGATCCTCGGACTCGATGACATCCAGCGTGGCGTTCGCCGCCGCGCAGGAGACCACGTTGCCGCCGTACGTGCCGCCGTGCGACGAGACCGGCCACTTGTCCATGATCTCGCGCCTGGCGATGATCCCGGAGAGGGGCAGGCCGGACGCGATGCCCTTGGCCATGACCAGGATGTCCGGCTCCACGTCCCAGTGGCGGACGGCGAAGATCTCGCCGGTTCGCCCGAAGCCCGTCTGGACCTCGTCCGCGATGAGCAGGATCCCGTGCTTGCGGGTGAGCTCGCGGAGGCGCGGCAGGAAGTCCGGCGGGGGAACGAGGTAGCCGCCCTCGCCCATCACCGGCTCCACGATGATCGCGGCCACCTTCTCCGGGTAGATCATCTGGTGGAAGAGCAGGTCCAGCTGCTCCTCCCAGTCGCACGTGCAGGCCGCCGGGTCATGGGCGCCGCCGGACGCGCGGTAGCAGTACGGGTAGGCGGTGTGGTAGATGGAGCCCGGGAGCGGCTCGAACGCCGCGCGGTAGACGTCCTTCGCCGCGGTCAGCGCCATGGCGTTGCCGATGCGCCCGTGGAACGAGTACCGGAACCCGATGATCACCGGCCGGCCGGTGGCCACGCGGGCCAGCTTGACCGCCGCCTCCACGGCCTCCGCGCCGGAGTTGGAGAGGAACGCGCTCCAGGGGCCGCCGGGGAGCAGGGTCGCCACGCGCTCGTAGAGGCGCAGGCCGGGCTCGTGGTAGACGATGTTCTGCTGGCCGTGGAGCAGCTTGGCCGCCTGGTCCTGGACCGCCTTCACGACGCGCGGGTGGGCGTGGCCCGTGTTCGTCACGCCGATGCCGGACGTGTAGTCCAGGTACCGCTCGCCGTCCGTGGTGACCAGCCAGGAGCCCTCGCCGTGGTCCACCGCGATGTTGAAGATGCGGCCCCAGACGGGCGGGACGACGGAGCGGTCGGGGAGCGTGGCGGTCATGGCGGGGTGGCCTCTCCTGTGGTGGGTTTGGCGACGGTGGGGCGCGACCGCGGCGGCTAGGCGCGCTTGCGGCGGCCCTGGAGCGTGGTCAGGAGCACGGAGCCCACGGCCACGAGGAAGATGATCGTGCCGATGACGTTCACCTGCGGCGGGATGCCGATGCGGTACTTCGCGTAGATGAACATCGGGAAGGTCTGGGCCTTGCCGGCGGTGAAGTTCGTGATCACGAAGTCGTCGATGGAGAGGCTGAACGCCAGCAGGGCGGCCGCGATGATCCCGGGCAGGATCAACGGAAAGGTCACCTTCCAGAAGGTCTGGAACTCGTTCGCGTAGAGGTCCATCGCCGCTTCCTCGAGGTGTCTCGGGAAGCCCGCGAGGCGCGCGCGGACGGTGGTCACCACGTAGCTGATGTTGAACATGACGTGCGCGATCAGCACGGTGACGGCGTTGAGCGGGAAGAACGGCTCGGAGCCGATGGAGACGAACAGCGTGAGCAGTGAGGCGCCCAGGATGATCTCCGGGGTGGCCATCGGCAGGAAGATCAGCGAGTTGGTGACGCGGCGGCCGCGGAACTCGTAGCGCACGAGGGCGAGCGCGATGAGCGTGCCCAGGATCGTGGCGATGGCCGTGGCCAGGAACGCGATCAGGAGACTCAGACCCACGGCCTGCGGGAGCCCGTCAACGCCCAGCGGGTTCAGCCAGTACTTGAGCGTGAAGCCCTGCCAGACGAAGTTGGACTTGCCCTTCGGGTCGTTGAAGCTGAACAGGATGACCAGCGCAACCGGCAGCATCAGGTAGATGACGGCGAGGCCGGTGTAGATCAGCAGCAGGTAGTTGTCCAACAGGCGGCGGACGAGGACGCCCGGGCCGGACGGGCGGGCGGAGATGGGCGCGGGGGTGGGGGAGGACGGCATGGCGGTCATGGCCTAGAGCCTTCCCGTCTGCACGTCTTCGGTGCCCAGCACCTTCGCGTAGATCGCCACCATCACGAGGACGCCGGCCATCAGCATGAACGAGAGGGCGGACGCGGTGGGGTAGTCGTTCTGAGCAAGGAACTTGTTCTGGATGACGTTGCCGATCATCCGCGTCTCCGTGTTGCCCAGGAAGTCCGCATTCACGTAGTCACCGATCGCCGGGATGAACGTGAGCAACGACCCTGCGAAGACGCCGGGCAGCGAGAGTGGGAACGTGATCCGCATGAACGACTCGGAGACCAGGAACCACCCCACGAGGGCGCCGAGGACCGCGCCCACGGCGAGGGTGGCGAACGGCTGCCAGTTGAAGATGACGCCGAGGGCGAAGCCCAGGCCACCACCCACGATGGCGCCCACGACGCCACCGCCCGGGCGCCACGGCCCGGCGTAGAGGTCCTTCGCAGCCTCCACGAGGCGATGGTCAACCTTCTCGATGGCCACGTAGATGGGCAGCGTCATGAACGGCAGGAAGTTGTACGTGATGCCGGAGATGACGGCGACCGGGGTGGCCAGCAGCCTGAAGTCGTCCGGGACGAGGCCGATGCCCTTGAGGGGGCCGAGGAGGAGCCCGGAGTCCGCGAGGATGATCTTCCAGGCGATGGTCCGCAGCAGGAAGCTCGTGAAGAACGGCGCCACCACGATGAAC
>CAIYZX010000229.1 GCA_903930745.1 uncultured Chloroflexota bacterium
CGGCTTCGCCTGGGTGGTGCTGCCGTCGCTCGCCGCCATCCAGTCGTCCGCCTCGCCGATGGAGCAGGCCGGCACCGCGGCGCTCCACTTCGCCTCGCAGTCCGCGGGCACGCTGGTGGTCGCCATCGCGGGCGTGCCGCTCGTTGGGCTCACGGGCTCCGTGGCAGGGGTCATGGGTGTGGCCGCGCTGGTCTCACCGCTGGGGGCGTTCATCGCGCTGCGGCGCTGGCCCTGGGTGGCCCCGCCGCCTTCGCGACCCGCCCGCTAGACGGGTCCGCCCACGCAGGCTGTCCCGGGCGGCAGGATCAGCTGGCGGCCCAGGGGAACGGCTCGGTCTCCGTCCAGGGACCCAGCAGGAACGGCTCGCCGTCCCACGTGGCGGTGGCGCCGGTGACGAGCAGCGGGGTGCCCGCGTCCGGCAGGTGGAGCGTTACGGCGAAGGTGCCGTCGCCACCTGTCGGGAGGCGGAACCCGGAGGAGTCCAGGCAGACCGGGAGGCGGGAGTGGCAGCCACCTGCAGCGGCGGTGCCGTCCAGGTAGCCCGCAAGGTCCATGGTGTCCACCTCCTCGCCGTCCACGTACTCCGTGGCGGTGATGGAGGGGCCTACGTCGCCGGTCTCAACGGTGATGACCCAGCGGTCGCCACCCAGCTCGCCGGTGCCGGCCACCGTGAGGCGCCACGCCTTGGCCACCGGATCCGAGACGGTGACGCGGATGGCGTCCTCGTCGCCGGGCTCGATGGAGAGGATGGGCGCAGTGCCGCCACCATCAACGGAGCCCGTGCCGCCGCTTGCGTCCGACGGGTTCGGCGTGGCGGGCGCCTGTGTGGGAGCGGGCGTTGTGGGGGCTGCGGTCGGGGCGGGCGTGGCCGGGGCGGGCGTCACGGACGCGGCGCCGGAGCAGGCGGCCAGGACGAGGGTGGTGGCAAGGAGTGCGGCGGGAGCGAGCCGGCGGGCCATGGAGCGTGAACCTCGGATCCGTGCGGCAGGCGGTGGGCCTGCGGGTGGTCGTGCGATGCGTTGCCGAAGCGTTGCCGAAGCGGGAGCGACGGATGGAGGACGTTCGCCGCGTGTCCGTGTGACGCCGAAGGTGCCCGCAGCGGTTCCCTTCCGAGGTTGCCGAGATCATCGTCCGCCCGGGCCGGCCGAGGCGCCAGACCCCGATCGGGGAAGGACTATCTACGCCAGGGCGGCGTGCAGCTCCGCGGCGTGGCGCTTCAGCCACCGGCGCCATACCAGGTGGTCCGGGACGAGCCGCTCCACCAGGCCCCAGAAGGCCGCGTTGTGGCCGAAGACCTTGAGGTGGCAGACCTCGTGCGCGGCTACGGCGTCCAGCGCGCCGGGCGGGGCGAGGAGCAGCCGCCACGAGAAGGAGAGGGCGCCGCGGCGCGAGCAGCTCCCCCAGCGGCTGGTGGTGTCTCGGATGGTGATCGAGGCGCACCGGACGCCCATCGCGGCGGCGTGGCGGGCGACCGCATCGTCCAGGAGCACGCGCGCCCGAGCGCGGAACCAGGCCTCCAAGATGACGGCAACCGGGCGGGCATCACGGGCGGCGCGCTCCACCAGCAGCTCGTCGCCTTCATCGCCGCCAACCCGCGAGACCTGCGAGGTGCGGACGCCCGCGGGTGCCGCGATCACCCGCACGAGGTGGGGCACGCCGAGATACGGGATGGTGCGACCGTTCTCCAGCGCCGGCCGGTCGTCCAGCCGGTCCCGGGTGGCAGCCTGGCGGCCGAGGTGGCGCCGGACCCAGGGCTCCCGCTCCGCCAGGAAGCCGGTGACGAGCGCAGCAGGATCACCCCAACCGCGGCGCCTTGCCGGCGGCACCGTGACCACCACGCCGCGCTCCGGGTGGATCACCACGCGCAGGCGCGTTGCCCGCGGCGATCGCCGCAGCGTGTACGGGAGTGGCCCGCCGGGCAGGTGCGCGACCCGCGCCTCCTCCGTCACGGACGCCGCCACGGCGCCCCTACTCGCCGCGCCGCAGCAGGCGGCCGGAGGCGGCGCCCGTCTCCTCGCCGTCACGCAGGGCCAGCTCGCCGTTCACCACCACGTGTGGGATCCCCACCGGGTACTGCGCAGGGTCCTCGAAGGACGCGAGGTCCAGCACGGTCGCCGGATCGAAGGCCACGAGGTCCGCCGCCCAGCCCTCGCGCACCTCGCCGCGCCGGTCCAGGCCCAGGCGCGCGGCCGGCACCGCGGAGAGCTTCGCCACCGCGGCCTCCAGGGTGAGCACGCCCATCTCGCGCACGTACCGGCCCAGGACGCGCGGCGCGCTGCCGTACCCGCGGGGGTGCGGGTGGCCGCGTCCCAGGATCGGGTGGCCGGGGCGCCGCGTCTCCGCGTCCGTGCACACCGAGATCCACGGCACGGCCATGATGGCCGACACGTCGCGCTCGTCCATGCAGTGGAGGACGATGTCGATGGCCAGGCGCTCGTCCGCCAGCGCGTCCAGCGCGAGGTCGCCCGGGTCCGCACCCTCCGCCTGGCCGATCTCCACGAGCGACCGCCCCATCCACTGGGGCCGGGTCCGCGAGAACGCGATCACGAGGCCACCCCAGCCGGGGTCCGCCACGATGTTCTCCCAGGTCCCCTCGCCGGTCCGCCACAGCTCGCGGATGCGCGCGCGGGTCGCCGGGTCGCGGAGCGCCACCACCGCGTCGTCCAGCTCCAGCGCCAGGATGTCCGGCGGCAGGATGGTGGCCAGCGTGGTGTGCGCCGCGGTGTACGGGTACTGGTCCGCGGCCACGTCCAGGCCGGCCTCCCGGGCGCGCGCGATCTGCGCGACCAGCGCCGGCCCCGTCCCAAAGCCTGACGTCACTGCCACCTTGAGGTGCGAGATCTGCAGCCGGCCCGGGACGCCGGCGATGACCTCGGCTGCCCGGGCGGTGGCGAGCGCCTCGTCGATGGCCGCGGCCACCGCGTCCGCCTCGTTGCGCATGTGCGTGGCGTACAGCCCACCATGTCGGAAGGCCACCGCCACGAGGCGCGCGATCTCCTGGGCCGAGGCGTGGATCCCGGGCGGGTAGATGAGGCCCGTGGAGATACCCAGGGCGCCGGCCTCCATCGCCTCAGCGACGTGCGCCTCCATCAGCGCCAGCTCGTCCGCCGTGGGCGGCCGCTCCGCCGCACCCAGCACGGACGCCCTGACGGTCCCCTGCCCCACCACGAACGCGATGTTGGACGCCTTGGACACGGCGTCCACCGCCGCGAGATAGCCGCCGAACGTGGACCACGCGGGCGCCACGCCGTGAGACTCCATCAGCGGCGCGAGGAGAGCGGCGCTCGAGGGCGTGAGCGGCGCCAGCGTCTCGCCGCAGTTCCCGGAGAGCTGCGTGGTGTACCCCTGCCGGAGGTGCGAGGCCAGCCCGCCGTCCACCAGCACGGACGCATCCGTGTGCGAGTGCGGGTCCACGAAGCCCGGGGCGACCACCAGGCCGGACACGTCCAGCACGGTCCCCGCGTCCGCCGAAGAGAGGTCGCCGATCGCCGCGATCCGGTCCCCCACAACGCCCACGTCCGCACGCCGCGCAGGCGCGCCGGAGCCATCAACGAGGAGACCGCCGCGGAACACGAGATCGAAGATCATGCGCGCGATCGTACCCGCGCCGTGGCGCAGCGGGCGAGGCCGACGGCGTCAGGCCAGGGCGCGACGCACCGCGGAACCCAGGCTGTCCCGGTCGAACGGCTTGAGCAGCACCTCGACGTCTGCGCGGTCCGCCTGCGGCAGCTCGTCGATGAGGCCGGTCATGAACAGGACCCGGAGGCCGGGGTGGCGCGCCCGGAGGGCTCGCACGAGATCCGGGCCCTGGATCACGGGCATCCGGACGTCGGTGATGACAAGGTCAAGGGAGTCGCCGCGCCCAAGGGCCTCCACGGCCTGTTCCGCTGACCCGGCTTCGGCCACGCGATATCCCAATGACCGCAGCAGCCGGACCGCCACGCCGCGCACCTGGGGATCGTCCTCAACCACGAGGATGCGCTCCTGTCCGCCCGCGGTCTCGGTCGGCGCGTCTGCCGGCTTCTCGCTGGCGGCGACGATCCCCGGCACATCGATGGTGAACGTCGTTCCCACGCCAACCGTGGAGGCCACCTCCACGTGTCCGTCGCAGTCCGCAACAATGCCGTACACCGTCGCGAGCCCAAGACCCGTCCCTCGGCCCACCTCCTTCGTGGTGAAGAAGGGCTCGAAGATATGGGCGAGGACATCCTCATGCATGCCGGTCCCGGTGTCAGACACCGTGATCCGTGCGAGCCTGCGCCCACCCTCGTCCTTCGCCGGCGCCAACCCGACGCTGATCCGGCCCCCTGAGGGCATCGCGTCGCGGGCGTTCACGGCCAGGTTGATCAACATCTGGTCCAGCTGGCCGGGATCCATGAAGACCCGCGGGATGCCCGGGGTGACCGTGGCCTCCACCACGATGTGCTCTCCGATCAGTCGGCGGATCATCGGCAGCACCGCGTCGACGGTCGCGACGACGTCGATCGCCCTGGGCTCGATCACCTGCCGGCGACTGAACGCGAGCAGGCGCTTGGTGAGGGCGGCGGCCCGATCCGTGGCACCCAGCACCTGGAGCAGATCGTCGTGATCCGCGGTGCCCGGGACCTGGTGATCCAGCACGAAGGCCGCATAGCCGGAGATGGCGACCAGGATGTTGTTGAAGTCATGGGCGACACCACCGGCGAGCTGGCCGATGGTCTCCATCCGGTCCGTCTGGGCGCGCCGTGC
Source organism: uncultured Chloroflexota bacterium (assembly GCA_903930745.1). Lineage (GTDB taxonomy): Bacteria > Chloroflexota > Limnocylindria > Limnocylindrales > CSP1-4 > CAIXZV01. The sequence goes on from CAIYZX010000229.1 coordinate 4,729, forward strand.
CGCCTCCGCCCGGGCCTCGGTGACGTCACGGGTGATCGCCACGAACCCGGCCAGTC
>CAIYZX010000230.1 GCA_903930745.1 uncultured Chloroflexota bacterium
ATCATGGCGCTGGGTGGCCTCCTCATCGCGGGCGCGCTCCGCCGCAAGGACGGCTGACCCGGCCCTCCCCGGGGGCCCGCAACCCGCGCGACGCCCCTCGCACAGCACGATTCGTCCGGCCGCCTAGACTTGTCCCACAGCACCCACGGAGGCCGTCCCATGCAGCTCGCGTTCCCCCAGCCGTCCATGCCGAAGCCCGGCGAGACCCTGCCCGGGCGCGAGGAGCCCATCGAGGTCCCCGAGGCGCACTACGTCAACGGGCGCTCCATGCTGCCGCCCTACCCGGCGGGTCTCGAGATCGCCGACGTGGGGATGGGCTGCTACTGGGGCGCCGAGAAGCGCTTCTGGAGCCTGCCCGGTGTCTGGGTCACCATGGTTGGCTTCTCCGGCGGCGCCACTCCGAACCCCACGTACCGCGAGTCCTGCACCGGCCAGACCGGGCACGCGGAGGTGGTGCGGATCGTCTTCGACCCCGCGACGATCTCGTACGGGCAGATCCTCAAGGTCTTCTGGGAGAACCACGACCCAACGCAGGGCAACCGCCAGGGCAACGACGTGGGCACCCAGTACCGCAGCGCGATCTACGCGCACACGCCCGCGCACCTTGCCACGGCGCTCGCCACCCGGGATGCCTACCAGGTGGAGCTGGCGAAGGCCGGCTTCGGGGCCATCACCACGGAGATCACCGACGCCGGCGCCTTCTACTTCGCCGAGGCGTACCACCAGCAGTACCTCGCCAGGAACCCTGACGGGTATGACTGCCATGTCGCAACCGGGATCACGTGCCCCGTGGGCCTCGGCGTGTCCGCGACCGGCGACTGACCGCCGGAGGGGCCCTGACGGGGCCGGGTCCGGCGAGCCGCCGCAGCACGGCGCCTAGGCGCCCGGGACGACGGCGGCGGGGCCGGGCTTGTAGCTGGTGGGCACGGTGGGCAGGAAGATCCGGATCGTGGTGCCCTTGCCGGGCCGCGAGACGATCCCGATGCCGCCATCGGCCGCCTTGACCGTGCCGAAGACGGTGGCGAGCCCGAGGCCGGTCCCCTGCCCCACCTCCTTGGTGGTGAAGTACGGGATGAACGCCTTGGAGCGCGTCTCCTCGTCCATCCCCTTGCCGGTGTCCGAGACGGCGATGATCACGCCACGGCCCGGCTCCACGTCCAGGTCCAGGGCGTCGTCGTCGTCGAGGATGGCGACGCGGGTCTCCACGATGAGCCGGCCACCGGACGGCATCGCGTCGCGGGCATTCACGACGAGGTTGAGGAGCGCCTGCTCGATCCGCGACGCGTCGCCCTTCACCACCTCGCCCGGGGCGTGGAGGCGGAACTCCGTGATGACGTGGCCGCCCACAACGGTGCCCAGCATGGGCCCAAGGGCCTTGATGACGTCGTCCGGGACCAGGCGCCCAAGGGTGGTTGGCTGCGCCCGGGCGAAGCCGAGCAGGGATCGCGTGAGCTCCGACGCGGACTTGACCGCGGTCAGGATCTGCTCGGCGTCCTCGCGCGTCGTGTCACCCTCGTCCGGGTGGCTCTCGGCGATGTGCTCGGCGAACATCCGGACGCCGTAGAGGACGTTGTCAAAGTCGTGGCTCACGTTGGCGGCGAGCTGGCCCACGGACGAGAAGCGCTCCGAGCGCCGCAGCTGGTCCTCCAGCTCGCGCCGCTCCGTGATGTCGATGGTGATGCCGTACCGGCGGACGACGACCCCTCGAGAGTCCCGGACCGTGTGGATCCGGTCGCGGAACCAGCGCCACTCGCGGTCCCCAACCCAGAACCGGTACTCGATGTCCCCCGAGTCCGGCCCGGTCATCACGTCCAGGACACGCTCGCGGTCCTCCGGGTGCAGGTGGGCGGCCCAGAACTCGAAGTCGTCGAAGCTCTCGGCCGGGTA
>CAIYZX010000231.1 GCA_903930745.1 uncultured Chloroflexota bacterium
GGAGCTGACCGCCGGCTGATCACCCGGGAAGATCAGGACGGCATCCGCGGTGGGGTCAAGCGCCGCCTCGTCCAGGCCCACGCGGATGGAGGAGCTCAGTCCATCACCGGGCCGCGGGTTCACAACCCGGCGCTCGCCGTCCCACTCGATGCCGTCCTCCACGGCCGCGGCGTCCGCGCCCAGGACCACCACCACCCTGGTGAGCCCGGCGGCGGCGACGGCGTCCAGCGTGTGCTGCAGGACCGGCCGATCACCCAGGGGCGCCAGCAGCTTGGAGGAGCCGAAGCGCGACGATGCACCGGCGGCCAGCACCAGGGCGACGACCCTCATCCGCGTGACGCGGATCCGACCGCAGCCTGCTCGCGCTCCCGTGCCAGCTCCCGCATCGGCCGCCCGCCGCCGCCCCGCCGCTCGGCGACGATCTCCGCGAGGATCGCGAGCGCGGTCTCCGCTGGGAGTCGCCCGCCGAGATCCAGCCCGATGGGCCCGCGCAGCCGGTCCAGCGCATCGGGCGCCACGCCCGCCGCCAGCAACCTCGCCCGCCGGTCCGCCTGGGTCTTCCTGGAGCCCACGGCCCCCACGTACCGGCAGCCACGTGCGAGCGCGGTCACGATCGCGGGCTCGTCGAACTTCACGTCGTGCGTGAGAACGGCCACCGCGTCGGCGGCGCCAAGGCCAATCTCGTCCGCAAGCTCGTCCGGCCAGCCCACGAGCAGCCGGTCCACGTCCGGGAAGCGGGCCGGCGCGGCGAACGCGGACCGTCCGTCGATGACCACGGTCTCGTACCCCAGCTCGCGCGCGAGCCGGACGAGGGAGCGGGCCACCTCCACCGCGCCGACCACCACGAGGCGAGGGCGGACCGGGTAGGCCTCGATGAAGAGCTGGGCGCCGGCGATCTCCACGGTGCGCGAGACGCCCCTGGCGAGGCACTCGAGCGCGGAGGCAACGAGCGCCTGCGTGTCCGCGGCGGTGGCGGTGGCCCAGGCGGCGGCGACGCCCTCGAGACGGCCATCGTCGTGAACCACCATTGGAGCGCAGGGATCCGCGCCCGGGCCGGGCTCGTGGCGCCCGAAGGCGGCGGGCGGCGCATCGGCGGGCAGGAGCGTCACGATCGCCCGGCCACCCCCGCACCCGTCACGGGTCTCCCGGGCGGCTGCGACGGCGACGTCGGGGACGGCGGGCGAGATCAGCACGTCGATGGTCCCGCCGCATGCGAGGCCCACGTCCCAGGCCTCCTCGTCGCTGATCCCGTAGCGGATCACGCGCTCGCGGCCGGCCTTGCGTGCGGCCCAGATCTCCTCCGCCGCGGCGCCCTCGACGCAGCCGCCCGAGACGGACCCCGCCAGGCGCCCGTCCGGCGTCACGAGGAGCACGGCCCCCTCCGGACGCGGCGCGGAGCCGAAGGTGCGGATCACCACCGCACGCCCAACGCCCACCGAGGGGTCCGCGGCGCGCCAGCCGTCCAGCGTTGCGATCAGCTCCTGCATGCGCGCTCCCCTGCCCCGATGCCTAGGTGAGTCTGCGGGCCTGGGTGTCGGACACCGCGCCCGCGGCCAGCGGTCGTGCCGTTGCCAGGTCCGGCGAGTTGAGGCCCATGGACGGCGTCACCGTGGTGGCATGCGTCACCGCCGCACCGCGCCGGGAGGACCGGGCGGAGGCGCCCGCGAGCACCGCTCCCAGGCGTTCCAGCGAGGCCAGCGTGCCGGCGGGCAGGAAGTCGTCGATGAACGGGTAGGCGGCCTTCATGCCCGCGGCCAGCGGCTGGTACCCGGGCGCAGACGCCAGCGGGTTCAGCCAGACCAGGCGGTGGCAGTTGCGCCGGAGGCGCGCGGTCTCAGCGGCGACAAGCGCGGGATCGCCGCGATCCCATCCGTCAGAGACCACGATGACCACACCGGAGGTGCGCAGCGTCCGCCGGGCCCACGTGTGGTTGAACTGGCGGAAGCTCTCGCCGATGCGCGTGCCGCCGGCCCAGTCCTGCACGGCATCCGCCACCTTGGCCAGCGCGCGGTCGCGGTCGCGGTCCTTCATCAGCTTCGTGACGCGCGTCAGGCGGGTGCCGAACACGAACGACTCGGTCCGCACCTCGTTCGTCCGCGCCAGCGCCTGGGCGAACCGCAGGAGCAGCCGGGAGTGGCGCTCCATGGAGCCGGAGATGTCGCAGATCACCACGAGGCTGCGCGGCTCCTTGACCTGCCGGCGCCAGACCCACTCGGTGAGCTCGCCCGTGGCCAGGTTCTGGCGGAACATCGCGCGCGGCGCCAGGCGGCGGCCGTGGGGGTGCAGCTCGAAGCGACGGGTCCTGCGCCGCTCCAGCTTGGGCCGCAGCAGGTCCACGAACCGCTCGGCGTCCCGGAGCTCCGCGGAGGTCATCCGGTCGAAGTCGCGGTGGCGGATGACCTCGCCCTTGGAGTAGGCGTCCGGCGAGGTGGTCTCGCCGTCCAGCTGCTCGCCCTCCTCGGCATCGGCGGCCACCTGCACGCCCACCGTGGCGAGCGCGGACAGCGTGGCCGATCCGCCCTCCACCAGCTCGTCGGACGCGCCGGGCTCCCCGTCCTCGATGCGCTCTGCGTCAGGCGTCTGGCCGTCCAGGCGGAGCTGCGGCAGGCTTCGGCCCCGGGTGCGCCAGAAGCGGTCGAAGACGCGGTCATACACCTCGCGGTCATCACGGCGGCGAACGAAGACGGCGGCGCCGGCATCGCGAACCTGGGACCGCGAGGCCATGTCCACGAGCCCAAGCGCACGCGCGAAGTCGATGGCGGCACCGAGGTCAACGGTGAGACCCGCGGCCCGGAGCGCGCGGCCGAAGCCAACGGCCTCCGCGAGCAGGCGGCGCCCGTCCACGACGTCACCGCTCTCCGCCGTCAGCACGGGCGGGAGCGGCGCCATCAGCGGGAACGAGCCGTCGGCGGTCATGGTCGTCGGTCTGGGGCGGGGGCGAGGCCGGGCAGCCGCCTAGGGCTGCGCCGTGGCCTCGGCGAGGTACTGGCGGGCCACGTTGCCGCGCACCTGGCGGATGTCCTCCTCGTACTTGAGGACCACGCCAAGCGTCTCGTCAACGGTGTCCGGGGCCAGCTCCGCGGCGCCAAGCGAGAGGAGCGCTGCCGCCCAGTCCAGGGTCTCCGCCACGCCCGGGACCTTGGTGAGATCCGCGGTGCGCAGGCGATGGACGAACGAGACCACTTCGCGAGCCAGCCGGGCCGGGGCGTCCGGCACACGCGTGGAGACGATCTCGAACTCCTTGGTGGCAGTGGGATAGTCGATCCAGTGGTACAGACAGCGGCGCTTGAGGGCGTCGTGGACCTCGCGCGTCCGGTTGGACGTGAGGATCACGCGCGGTGCCTTCCTGGCCTTGATCGTCCCGATCTCCGGCACGGTCACCTGGAAGTCCGACAGGATCTCCAGGAGGTACGCCTCGAACTCCTCGTCCGCGCGGTCGATCTCGTCGATCAGCAGCACGGGCGGGTTGCCGTCCTCGGCCTCCAGGGCCTGGAGCAGCGGGCGCTTGAGCAGGAACTCCGAGCCGAAGATGTCGTGCGCGCTGGCCTTCGCGATCTCGCCGCGGGCCTCCAGCAGGCGGATCTCCAGCATCTGGCGCGGGTAGTTCCACTCGTAGACGGCGGTGTTGACGTCCAGACCCTCGTAGCACTGGAGGCGGATCAGCCGCGTGTCCAGGCTCTTCGCGAGGACCTTGGCGAGCTCCGTCTTGCCCACGCCGGCCTCACCTTCCAGCAGGAGCGGGCGACCCAGCTCCAGCGCGAGGAAGACGGTGGTGGCGAGGCTGCGCTCGGCGATGTAGCCGTGGCTCCGGAAGACATCCGCGATCCCCTCGATGGAGCGGGTGCTCTCCGGGCGATCCTCGCGGCTGGCGTGGCGGGTGGCGGCTGCGGCGGCCGCGGCGCTCTGGTCGGTCATAGTGCACGGATGGTACAGCCCAGCCTCGCGCCAGTCCCTGCGGCCTGCCCGGCAGGGCCGTTCCGGCAGGCTCGACGTGCGTTCGTCCGACAGTGGTTGCCCCAACCGACACCCTGCCCGCGCCAGGGATCGGGTGCATCCTGTCTCCATCAGGACCCGCTACCCGTCCCGGCGGACCCTCTCCCGATGTGTACCGACGGAGCCTCGCGCCCATGACCACCTTCCGCCGCACCCTGGGTGCGGTCCTCGCCACGAGCCTCGTCGCCGCCGCCTGCGCGCCGGCCGGAGCGACCCCCGCGCCGGCCCAGTCCACCGCCGCAGCGTCGGCATCGGCCGCCGCCACCTCCGCCGCTGATCCGGCCGACACCTCGGGAGGCACCGTGACGGACTACGCCAGCGCGGACAGCTGGATGCTCGCGCCCGTCTCGCCGTCCAAGGACGTGGACGTCTTCTACATCTATCCCACGGCCTTCAACCGGGCCGACGCGAGCGCGCCCGTGGTGGCCGCCGCGACGGACGAGGGGATGCGCGAGGGCGCCCAGGCCGCGTATGCCCGCCAGGCCAGCGCGTTTGCCCGGGACGCCAACGTCTACGCGCCGTACTACCGGCAGCTGGACGCCGTCTGGGCGCTGGGCCTCTCGCCTGCGCAGCATCGCGAAGCGATCGCCGGTGCACCCACCAAGGACGTGACCGCCGCGTTCGAGTACTACCTGGACCACTGGAACCAGGGCCGGCCCTTCGTGATCGCCGGTCACTCCCAGGGGTCTGACGTGGCCACGCACCTGATCGCGGGGTACCTTCGAGCCCATCCGGACGTGCAGAAGCGCATGGTGGTGGCGTACGTCATCGGCTACTCGGTCACGCAGGACTGGCTGGACGCGAACCCGCAGGTGACGTTCGCGACGGGTGCCACGGACACCGGGGTCATCGTCTCCTACAACACGGAGGCGACCAGCGTGGAGGGCACGAACCCGGTGGTGCTGCCCGGCGCGCTCGCGATCAACCCCATCACCTGGACCCGCGAGGGGTCTACGGCCACGCCGGCGCAGTCGCTTGGGTCGTGGATGCCGGACGCCTCCGGGGCCTGGGTTAGGACGGAGCACTTCGCGGACGCCACCGTGGACGCCGCGAAGGGCGTGGTCATCGCTGCGGTGCCGGACGTGACCCACTGGTCTCCAGGCGGGCCCAACGCCTGGCCCAAGGGCGTCTACCACACGTTCGACTACCCGTTCTACTACTTCGACCTGCAGGCGAACCTGGTCGCAAGGACCGCCGCGTACCTCGCCGCCCACCCGGGCGAGTAGCCGCCGCGCGTCAGCCCGCGGGGGTGGGGCTTGGGGCTGGGCACGGGCGTGGGCTCCGGGCCCAGCGAGGCCGGGGCGCTCGGTGAGGCCGGTGCCGGGATGGCGACCGTGACGATGGCGCTGCGCCTGATGATCGAGCCGTCCGCGCGGAGGGCCACCACCATGAGCCTGACCTCCGTGACGCCGTCCGGGATGCGGATCCGAAGCCGCGGATCCGGGGGTGCCGCGAACTCCGCGAGGACCATCCCGCCCGGGTAGACCGGGTCGGCCGCCGACGCGCCGCGGCTCCGGGTCACGAGCAGCACGTAGTGATCTGCGCCGTATGTTTGGCTCCAGGTCACCGCGAGGCGGGGGCCGGTGATCAGCGCCACGCGCAGCCGCGGCCGAAGGACCAGCGGGGTGGCCGTGGGCGCCGCGCTGGGATCACCCGTGGCGGATGGCTGCGTGGACCGTGGCGTGACCGTCGTCGTCTGGCTGGGCGATGCCTCCGAGGGAACGGGCGTTGCGGACGCCCCTGGCCCGGTGCCATCGTCCACGGCCGTGCCGGTTGGCGCCGGGCTGGTCGAAGGCTGCGCGCTGGCCGTCGCTGTCGGCGACGACAGACGTGGCGACGACGTTGGCGGCGGGCCCGACGCCCGCGTCACAGTGACATGACCCTGTTCCACCACGGCGGAGTCACCCGGTCGCAGGATCTCGTCGCCGATGCGGGCGGAGCCGCCGGGCCCAACGCTGACCACGGCGCCCAGCGGCAGGATGAGACCGTCGGGATCTTCGAGAACCGTTCCGTCCGGGAGCGTGACGGCAACGTTGACCGCGTCGTCCAGCTGCGCCGCCGGGGCGGGCGTGGCCGGCGTGACGGGCGCGAGGCGCCACGGGCCCGCGACCAGCACCGCGGCCACCACGGCCAGGGTCACCGCCACGGTTCCCAGGCGCGCGAGCAGCTCCCGGCCCGTGGGCACCAGCCCCCCGCGCCGTGGCCGCCGCTCCGGAGCCTGGGCCGCGGGTGCCGCGGGTGCCGCCGCCAAGGTCTGGTGGACCGCGCGGAGGCGCGTCTCCAGTGCGTCGGCGAAGGCCGGATCCGGGGCGGGCGCGTCCTGGGCGCCGGCCTGCCGGAGCATGGCCTCCACGTCATTTCGTGTGTAATCGCGCACGTCGCGGCTCATGACTCGCTCCCCTCGCGGAGCGCCTTGCGCAGCGCGCTCGTGGCCCGGTGCAGCACCACGGCAAACGTGGTGCGGTTGGTGCCCAGCGCCCGGGCGGCGTCCTCGGGCGAGAGTCCAGAGAGATAGCGCAGGGACAGGGCCTGCTGGTACCGCGGCGAGAGCCCGTCCATGGTGGCCAGGAGATGCCTGGCGTCGGCCCTGTCCATGACGACATCTGCGGGATCCGCAGGGGCAACCGCCATCATCCCCGCCGCGGCGCCAAGCACCCGCTCCGAGCCTGCCCGGCCGGCCCGCCGGTAGTGGTCCGCCAGCTCGTTGGCAACGATCCGGAAGAGCCACGGGGCGAACCCGCCCGCCTGCCAGGTGAAGAGGTGCAGGTTGCGCAGGGCGCGCTCAAAGGCCGCCGAGGTGATGTCCTCGGCGACCTCCTGCGCACCGGTCCGCCGGTACGCGAACGCGTGGACACGGGGGAGATAGCGCCGGTAGAGCTCGGCGAAGGCGTTCGGGTCTGCCTGCGCGAGCTCCACCAGCAACCTCTCGTCCGTGTTCGTGAACGCGTGTCCGTGCATCAGCACCAGTGTGCCGATGGTTTGGGCTTCGCGTTGGCTACTGCGCGGTGACGGCCGCGGCGGGAGCCACGGGTGCCGGCACCACGATGGGTCCGGTGATGCCAACGGCCAGGACACGGCCGTCCTTGGCGAAGGCGACCACGCCGTAGCGGAGGCTCTGGCCCTCGCTGACCGCCGTGTCCAGGAAGGAGCGCTTGCCGTCCACGGGCGCCCGGTAGACCACCGTGCGGGCGGCGCCGTCAACCGAGCGGAACAGCGCGTAGCGGGTGACACCGGTCCGCGTGGAGGCGTTCCAGCTGCAGTCCACGCCCGTGCCCGCATCGGACGTTCCGTAGGCGCAGGTCAGCGTGAGCACCTGCGGGGCCCGTGCGTAGCGGACGGAGACGAGCGCGCTCGCGGCCACGCGGACGCCGGACGCGTTCACCGCCACGACCCGGTAGCTGTAGAGGTGCCCCGGGACCACGGTCCGGTCCGTGATGCGGAGGGCCTGGTCTGCGGCGATGCTCCGGATGCGAACGGCCGGGGCGCCATCCACGCTCCGCCAGACGCGGTAGACGGCCGGCGTGACGTCCGCGGGGGCGGCCCAGCGACAGACGATGGCGGGATGGGTGTCGAGCGGGGCCGGGACGGTGAGCGCGCAGCCCAC
>CAIYZX010000232.1 GCA_903930745.1 uncultured Chloroflexota bacterium
CACGTTCGTCTCCGAGCCACGCATCGTCGCGGAGCCGAGCCGTCTCGGCGACCTCCTGGCCACCCTCGGTCCAGCGGCGGACGCCGGCGCCGTGGAGACGACGGTCATCTCGCTGGAGCGCGCGCTCCCGGACGCCGTGGTCGCCAGGGCCCTGGACCTGGCCCCGCGTGACCTGGTCTGGCACCTGGTCCGGCTCCGTCGCATCGGCGGCCGCCCGCGCGTGCTGGAGCGGACGGCCCTGCCGGTGGCGCTGGTGCCCGAGGTGGACCGCGACCTCCTTGCCGCCGGCGGCTCCCTCTACGGGTTCCTCGGCGAGCGCTACGGCCTCAGAGCGGACCGCGAGGAGCAGTACCTCCACGTGGCCAACCCGGACTCGGACGAGCGCCGGCTCCTGGGTCTCAAGGGCCAGCAGCCCGTCGTCCGCCTTCGCGGTCTCTCGGTGACGGCGCAGGGCACGGCGTTCGACTGCTTCGAGCAGGTCTACCCCGCGTCCGACTTCGTCTTCTACATCTCCGGCGCCAGCGCAGGCGAGCTCCGCGCCGCGGGCGAGGACCTGGCCTGGGGTGTCCACCCGGTCACCGGGGGCAGGCCGGGCTCCTAGCGGCGGTCCCGCGCTACAGTGGGGACGATGAGCAGCGACGACCAGCCCACCCCCGCCCCCGAACCCGCCCCCGAGGCCGCCCAGGCCGCCCGCCCCCGCTCCGCGTACGACGTGGACTACAAGGGCGAGCCCCTGGACGCCGAGCGCGGCCCGGGTCTCGGCTGCTTCTGGTTCCAGATCGGGCTCTTCGTCTTCCTGGCGATCCTGACGCCGCTCACGGTGGTCTGGAACTGGCCGTCCGCGATCAGCGCCGCGCTCCTCTTCGCGAACCTTCTGATCCTGCTCTTCGCCGGCCAGACGGTGATCTTCCTGCTCCGCCTCGTGGCCGCCGAGCGGCGTGACGGGCGGCGCGTGCCGCTGGCGTCCGAGACCCCCACGGTGGGCGAGCTGGAGGACCAGGCGCCGGCCGAAGGGGCAGCCGATGCGCCCGCCGACGACGACCTTCCGAAGGGCTACAACCCGTTCCCGCCGAAGGGTGACGGTGACGTGCGAGAATAGGCGCACCACGCAAGCGATCTCCACGGGAGACCAACAGCACCGTGCCCGTTCTCGCAACCTACTTCTCCGTCCGCCGCGGCCGGGACCCGTTCTTCAAGTTCTTCATGAAGACGCTCTTCCCGCGCCAGGTGAAGGAGTACGAGCAGAAGTTCGGGATGAAGTTCCTGGGCTGGTACAACGTCGCCCACGGCTGGGACTTCGACAACGTCATCATGTTCGACCTGCCGGACTACGCGACCCTGGACAAGCTGGAGGCTGACGAGGGAACGCGCGCGCTCGGCCACCGCGCAGGCGAGTGGATGTTCGAGCGCCACCATTCGATGTTCCTTCGGGAACGGCTCGGTCCCGATCTCGAGTACCACGGCTGACAGGAGGCGAACCCGATGGACGTCACGCGCAACGACATGCTCGGTGAGCTGGCGGGAGACGCCGGCCTGGAGCGCTCCGCCGCGATCTACGCGGCAACGGAGCAGCTGGCCAGGTTCCTTGACCGCAACCGCCAGCGGATAGCGGACCTGGGTGGCCTCACCCTGATCGACGACGACCCGGACTACCTGTCCGTGGCCCCGGATGGCACGTTCCGCGTGCGCAGCCGGTACGAGGACCCGGACACGGGCGAGTGGACCTCCGAGACGGAGATCATCGAGACCGCGTCGGAGCTCGTGGAGCTCTACAACCCGGTTGAGATCTACCAGGCCTTCGCCGAGGCCGCGCGCGAGGCCGCCGGCCTCCCGGCCGAGCCCACGGCAGCGGGCGAGATGCTCGATGCCGCAGGCGTTGGCCCGGACGGGACCTTCAGCCTGGGCGGGGACGAGGACGGGTATGCCGGCGCCGCCGACTCGTGGGCCGCGGGCCGCGCGCCCCTGGCCGAGGCGGACGACGACGAGTCCGCCGCCGCCGCGCTCTACAACCTCGCGCTGGACTTCCAGGAGAAGAGCCAGGCGTCCGAGGCGAGCCTCCTGGAGCAGTTCGAGGAGCTGGTCGGCCGGCTGGCGGGACGCCTCGGCGAGGTCATCATCGTGGACGACGAGGACGAGCGCCTCGTCCTGTCCGCCGATGGCACGTTCCGCGGCGAGGTGGTCCCGGACGACGACGCGGGCGCCTGGCGCCAGCTCTCCAGCGCCGAGGAGATCGTCGCCTACTACGACCCCACGGACGTCTTCGGGGACCTCGCGGACACGCTCGCGGAGGCGTTCCCGAACATCGCCCCCGAGATGGACGGCGAGGACGACGACGAGGACGACGAGGACGAGGACGACGAGGAGGAGAAGGGCTCCTAGCCCGCGCTCCCGCGCGTCCGGCTCCGCCCTGTCGCCATGCGTCCGGCCGGAGCCCAGCTCCTTGAGACCCGGGAGATCCTCCCGGGCCAGTGGCTGCAGGCGTGGCACGCTCCCGGCGTCGCATCCGGCGTCCGGGCGGGCCAGTACGCGCATGTCCGCACCGTGGAGCCCGGCGGCCTGCCGCTACGGCGCCCGTTCCCCGTCGCCACGGCGGACCCCGCGTCCGGCACCGTGACCCTCCAGGTGGCCGCCGCCTCCCCGGTGGCGGGTGCCGGCGCCTGGGCCCGCTCGCTGCGGGTGGGGGACCGGGCGGACATCATCGGCCCGCTTGGCCGGCCCTTCGAGGTGGATCCCCGCTCGCGGCACCTGCTCCTCGTGGCGGAGGGCGCGTCCGTCGCGGCCCTGCGCCTCCTGGTCGACGAGGCCGTGCGCGAGGCCCGCTCCGTGGTGCTGCTCTTCGGTGCCGAGTCCTCGTCGCACGTCTACCCGTCCAGCCTCCTGCCGGACGAGGTGGAGTACGTGGTGGCCACCCGGGACGGCTCGCTGGGGCACCGCGGGTCCGTGACGGAGCTTGTCCCGGACTACGAGGCGTGGGCGGACCAGTCGTTCGCCGCCGGCCCGCCGCTGATGCTCGCGGAGCTGGTGCGCCTGGCGCGCGGCCGGCGTGACCGGCTGGGCGTGGCCACGCTGGGGCGCAAGCGCGGCGGCGGCAAGGTGGCCGCACCCGG
>CAIYZX010000233.1 GCA_903930745.1 uncultured Chloroflexota bacterium
ACGTCGATGACCAGTGCGGAGGCCCCAAGGACCACCACCATCATCAGGGCGAACAGGATCAGGATCTGGCCGTGCTCACCGTCCCTGCGGGAGCGCGGCTGGAGGAGCGCGAGCATCGGTCTATGCCTACTCGAGCATCATCCGGACGGACGACGCCATCGGGATGCTCGTCCCGAAGGTGAGCGGCCAGACCATCCGGTATGTGTAGGCGGCGGTGACGGTCACGCTGTCGCCGGGGACGGTGGAGCTGCAGGCGACCGCGGTGCCGGCGGCGCTGGTGCAGGCCACGGTCACGGTGGGGGCAAGGCCGCCGGAGGTGGCGGACACCCGCGAGGTTACGTTGGTCGCACAGTCGGTCCGGGTGCAGTCCGTGACGCCCAGGCGGGCACCCTCGCGAGCGGCCGACTGGAGCGTCATGTAGGAGTAGAGGCCAAGACCGAAGTCGATCATCCCCGCCAGCAGCAGGATGAAGACCGGCAGGACGAGCGCGAACTCCACCAGGGACTGGCCCTGGGAGGCGTGGCGCGCGCGGCGAGGTGCAGTCATGAGATCCGTTCCCCCGGATGTCACGGGCAGGTGGCCTGCCCTTGCGCCCGGCGCGTCACGTTCGCCGGATCACCGTCTCCGACAATCCGGGGCGCGCGTGACCGGCGTGTGACATTTCGATAACGGCACGCCTAACAGCTTCGCTGGCGCGGTGCAATCTGACACCGCGCCCCCGGCGGGGGAGGGTCAGCCGCCGTAGCCGTCCGGGTGCGCGAGGCGCCAGGCCCAGGCGGAGCCCAGCATCTCGTCCAGCGTGGAGCGGCGTGGCTCCCAGCCCAGGACCGCCTTCGCGCGGGCGTTGGACGCGACGAGGATGGGCGGATCGCCCTCGCGGCGCGGGCCCACCGAGTGGGGGATGGGGCTGCCCGTGATGCGCGCGGCCGCGGCCAGGACGTCCTTCACGGAGAAGCCCGTGGACGTGCCCAGGTTGCAGATGACCGGCTCCTTCGGGGCATCCGCGCGACCGGTGGCCTCCAGCGCCGCCACGTGGGCGTCCGCGAGGTCCGCGACGTGGATGTAGTCGCGCAGCGGCGTGCCGTCCGGGGTGGGGTAGTCCTCGCCGAAGAGGGTGAGCTGCGGACCACCCTCGGCGGCGGTGAAGACGTTGGGGACCAGGTGCGTCTCCGGGCGGTGGACCTCGCCCAGGGTGTCCGTGGCGCCGGCGACATTGAAGTAGCGCAGGATCACGGGCTTGAACCCGTACGCGCCCGCGTACCAGCGCAGGGCGCCTTCGAACACGCGCTTGGTCTCGCCGTACGTGTTGATGGGCTTGAGGTTGTCGTCCTCCTCGATGGGCGTCCGGGCCGGCACGCCGTAGACGGCCGCGGTGGACGAGAAGACGATCCTGCGCACGCCCGCCTCGCGCGCGGCCTCCAGGAGGGCGACGCCGCCCGCCACGTTGTCGCGGTAGTACTTGCCCGGGTCCTGCACGCTCTCGCCCACGAGGGACTTGGCGGCGCAGTGGAGGATCGCGTCGATCCGGTGCTGCTCCAGGAGGGCGCGGGTGGCCGCCTGGTCGCCGTACGAGCCCTGGATCAGCGTGGCGCGGGGGTCAACGGCTGCTGCGTGGCCCGTGGAGAGATCGTCGAGGACGATGACCTCGTGCCCGGCGTCCAGGATGGCGGCGACGGACACGCTGCCCACGTAGCCGGCCCCGCCGGTGACCATGACCCTCATGCGCCTGCCTCCCTGTCGGCCGCGTCGGCTGCTTCGGCTGCTGCGGTTGTCTCGGCTGTATCGGCCGCGGCGGCCATCGCCTCGATGTCCTGCCCACGGTACCGGTGGATCTCGTCAAGCCGGCTGGCGAGGCGCGACGCGGGCTCGTGGGCCGGGTCCGCGGCCAGCGCGCGCCGGGCGAACCGGAACGCGCCCACGTCGTCACCCTGCTCGATGGCCACCCGCGCGAGCCCCATCAGGGCGATGGGGCTGGTGGGGTCGTCTGCGAGCGCCTGGCGGTAGAGCCGCTCCGCCACCACGGGCAGGCCGGCGGCCAGGGTGCGCTCCGCCTGGAGCAGGAGCTCGTTCATCGGTCTGCGGGTGCCTCGTCCATGTCCGCAAGGATGCCCTGTGCGAGCAGGATGAGCGTCGCGCGCTCGTTGAGCGCCGGGTCGTCCACCACGCGCTCCGTCAGCGCATCGATCACCTGGCCCAGCCGCCTGCCCGGGGTCAGGCCCAGCTCGCGCATCAGGTCGTGGCCGCTGATCACCAGCGCGTACCGGTCCAGGGCGGCCTCCGCGGCCAGCTCCGCCTCCACCCGCCGGCGGAACGCGGTGCCCGTCTCGTCGTCCGGGTCCGCGTGGCTGCCGATGTCGTCCGCGCGCCGCAGGGCGAACAGCGCGTCCAGGTGATCCCTGCCGATGCGGCCGATGAACCGCCGGATCGCGCCGTCGGAGAGCGAGGGGTCCGCGATGAACATGTGATGGCGGACCAGGTGGACCACCTCCTCGGCGGGCGTCCGGGGGTAGCGGAGGCGGCGCAGGAGGGCATCGGCCAGGGTGGCGCCCGCAGCCTCGTGGTGGTGGAAGTGGCCGTCCGCGAAGGTGGGCGGCTTGCCGATGTCGTGGAGGAGGGCCGCGAGCCGCACGATGGGCCGGCCCTGCGGGGCGGCGTCCACGGTGCGCAGCGTGTGGTCCCAGAGGTCCTCGCCCTCCGCCTTGGACTGGGGGATGCCGCGCTGGGCCGCCAGCTCCGGGGCGAAGACCGCGAGCAGGCCCGTGTCGTGGGCAAGGGCGAGGCCCCGCGAGGGCACCGGGGCCGCGAGGAGCTTCTCCAGCTCCGCGCCGATCCGCTCCCCGGAGAGGTGGGCGACGAGCCCCGCGTTGGCGCCGATGGCGGCGAGCGTCCGCTCCTCCACGTCCATCTCCAGGGTGGCCGCCAGCCGCACGGCGCGGACCATGCGCAGGGCGTCCTCGCGGAACCTGGCGTCCGGGTCACCCACGGCGCGGAGCCTTCTTGCCGCGAGGTCCGCCAGGCCGCCGAACGGGTCCTCGATGCGGTTCGGCTGCTCGTCCGTGGCCTGGCCGTCCGTGCCGGCGCGTCCCCAGGCGATGGCGTTGACCGTGAAGTCGCGCCGCGCAAGATCGATGTCCACGGTGTCGCCGAACTCCACCCGGTGCGGGCGGCGGAAGTCCGCGTAGTCATGCTCGGAGCGGAA
>CAIYZX010000234.1 GCA_903930745.1 uncultured Chloroflexota bacterium
CACGATGATCGCGGTCAGGCTGTTGGGAAGCAGGTGGCGGAGCAGCAGGCGGCCACCCGTGGCGCCCACGGACCGCGCGGCGATCACGTAGTCCGATTCGCGCAGGGCGAGGAGGCTGCCGCGCAGGATGCGCGCGAAGATGGGGGCGTTGGTCATCGCCACAGCGAACATGATCTGCGGGAGGCCGCGGTCCAGCCAGGCCACGATGCCGATGGCGAGCAGGATTCCCGGGATGCTGAGGAGGACGTCCACGAAGCGCATCAGGACGGTGTCCACCTTGCCGCCGAGGCCGCCCGCCAGGGCGCCGATGCCGCCGCCGATGAACAGGCCCATGATCACCGACGCCACGCCGGCCACCAGGCTGACGCGCGCGCCATAGAGGATGCGGGAGAGCTCGTCGCGGCCCTGGAGGTCCGTGCCCAGCAGGTGTGCGCCGCCCGGCGGCTTCAGTCGGTCCGCGAGCGTGCCCTTGAGCGGGTCAAAGGGCGCCAGCACCTCCGCGAAGATGGCGACGAAGACGAAGATCGCGATCAGCACCACGCCCAGCATGGCGGGCCTGTTGCGCAGCAGGCGCCGGAAGGCGTCGCTCCACAGGCCGCGGCTGGCGCGCTGCTCCACGACGGGCTTGGTGGCGGTCACGGCGGTCATCAGCTGTACCGGATCCGGGGGTTGAGGAACGCGTAGGCCACGTCCACCAGCAGGTTCACCACGAGGAAGATCAGGGCGAACATCAGGATCGTGTTCTGCACCACGATGTAGTCCCGGTTGTTGATGGCCTCCACCGTGTAGCGGCCCACGCCGCCCCACACGAAGACCGTCTCGGTGATCACGGCGCCGGCGAGCAGGCCGCCCACCTGGAGGCCCAGGACGGTCACGACCGGCAGCCACGCGTTGCGCATGACGTGCCGCTCGTCCACGCGGCGCTCCTTGAGGCCCTTGGCCCGGGCGGTTCGGACGTAGTCCTCGTTGGTGACATCCAGGACGGACGCGCGGGTGATGCGCGTGATGATCGCGAGCGGGATGGAGCCCAGCGTGATCGCGGGAAGCACGAGGTGTGTGAGCGCGTCGAGCAGGAGGTCCGGGCGCCCCGCGAGCAGCGTGTCCACCATCATGAAGTTGGTCACCACGGGCAGGCCCGCCCGCGGATCGATCCGGCCGGAGACCGGCAGGATGTCCAGTTGCACGCCGAAGACGTAGCCCAGCGTGAGGCCCAGGACGAAGACCGGGATGCTGATGCCCAGGAGCGAGACCACGGTCACGATGCCGTCCGGCCAGCGCTGGGCGTAGCGGGCCGCGAAGCGCCCCAGGGGGATGCCCACGCCGGCCGCGAAGATCATCGCGGCGACCGTCAGCTCGATCGTGGCCGGGAAGCGGGTGGTGAACTCCTTGATCACCGGCTGGCTGTTGATGACGCTGATGCCGAAATCGCCGTGCAGGAGGTTGTTGATGTCGAGCAGGTACTGCTCCCACAGCGGGTCGTCGAGATGCAGGTACTCCCGCATCGCCTTGACGCGCTCCGGCGTGGCGTGCTGGCCAAGGATCGCGGTGGCCGGGTCACCCGGCAGCAGGTGCACGAACGCGAACAGGACCATGGACAGCCCGATGAGCACCGGGATGGCCATGAGCATGCGACGCGCGATGTACTTGCCCATGCGGTTTGGTGACGGCTCCGTGACCGAGGGGGTAAGCGAGTCCCCCGACCCCTGGGGGCCGGGGGACTCGAGCGAGGTTCAGGATACGCGGCGCCGGAGGCCCCGCGTGCTCCGTCCTACTTGTCCAGCCAGACGCCGGAGAAGAACTCGGTGAGCGTCGGCGAGGGGATGAAGCCCTTCACATACGTCGCACCGGCGGACGGGGTCTTGCCGGAGACGATCGGCACGGTGGGCAGATCGGCGGCGATGAGCTGCTGGGCCTTGAGCCAGTTGGCGGCCTGCGTGGCCTCGTCAGAGGACGCGAGGGCGTCAACCATGGCCTGGTTCATCTCGTCGTTCTTGTAGCCGAACTCCGGGTTGGGCCCAAGCGGGTCGCCGCGGTAGCCGAAGAACGCCGTGTAGATGAAGTTGTCGATGCCCAGCCAGTCGCAGTTCCAGCCGATGAGCCACATCGGGTAGTCACCGCGGGACTCGGCGGCCAGGTAGTCCGGGCGCCAGGGGGCGGTCTTGGGGGTGGGCGTGAAGCCAACGGCCGTCAGGTCGTTGAGGATGGCCTCGAACTCGCCCTTGGGATCCGGCATGTACGGACGGCTGACGTCGGACGGGTACCAGAAGTCGAAGGAGAGGTCCGTGACGCCGGACTCGGCGAGGAGGGCCTTGGCCTTCTCCGGGTCGTAGTTCGGCAGGCCGAGGTCCTGGGAGAACTTGGTGCCGGGCGGCATCCAGTTGTCGATGACGACGCCGGTATCACCGAAGAACGCGTCAACGATGGCCTGGCGGTTGATCGCGTAGGCGACGGCCTGGCGGACCTTCAGGTTGTCGAACGGGGCCTTGGTGCTGTTCATGGCCAGGTGGCCCATGTTGCACGCGGAGCCGCGGTCGAAGTACTGGAGGTTGGTATCCGCCTGGGCGGCGGGGACGTCAACCGGGGCGATGGTCTGCGCGATGTCCACGTCGCCCGACTGCAGCGCGTTCAGCGTCGCGGTGGTGTCCGAGATGGGCTTGAACGTGATGGCGTCGAGGTAGGGGCCACCGGACGACTTGTCCCAGTAGTCAGGGTTCTTGACAAGGGTGACGTGGTCGTTGGAGACCCACTCCTTGAACATGAACGGGCCGGTGCCAACCATGGCGGGCGGGCCACCCTGGGCGTACTTGTTGTTCGCGAAGTCCGGGGCGCTCGCGCCGCCGGCCTCCATGGCCGTGGGGCTCTGGATGCCGAACGGCGTCAGGGTCAGCTGGATGAGGAACGCCGAGTTCGGGTTCCGCAGCGTGACGACGACGGTCGTGGCATCCGGGGCCTCGACGCCCTTCACGAAGGAGGACTCGCCGTGGCCGATGACGGTGTCGATGTAGTAGGTGTACCCGAGGTCGATGTACGCCTGCGGGATGTTCAGCCAGCGGTCGAAGTTGGCCTTCACGGCGGCGGCGTTGAA
>CAIYZX010000235.1 GCA_903930745.1 uncultured Chloroflexota bacterium
CGGGCCCAGTCCAGGACCGCCGTCATCGTGGGACCCACCGGGACCTCGTCCCGCGCGTCCGCGTTCAGGCGTGACAGCTCCGACGTGGCGCTGAAGCGCGTGAGGCGGGACGCCCAGGCGCTGATCCGGTCCAGGGCCCGGCCCGCTGCCAGCTCCAGCAGGAGCGGCGGGAGATCGTCCTGCAGGTGGACGAGGACCCGGCCGCCCATCATGGGGCGGTCAACCGATACGCGGGAGGGAGCGGAGACGGACACGGTGGCGACGGCTGGGACGACGGTCACGGCTTGCCGGACTGGCGCGTGCGGGTGACCGTCTTGGGCTTGGGCGTGGGCTTCGGCGTGGCGGCGGGGCGCTTGGTGGGCGCCACCGTGGGGGCCGCGGTCTGCCCGGGCGCGAGGGTGACATACCGGGTGACGTGCAGCACGGACGGCTCCGGGGCGACGGCCGTGTCACCGCCGGCGGCGACGCTGTCCGCGAGCGCCTGGTCCTGCGGCAGCACGGACGGGAGCATCACGGCCGTCAGCGCGGACGCGGTGGCGATGCCCACCATGCCCAGCATGAGGCGCATGGGGTTGGCATCGGGGCGCGGCTGCCGCGGGGCGGCCGAGCGGGAGGGGGCCATGGGGCGGGGTGGGGCGGGCGGCATCGAGCGGGGTGCAGGCATCAGTCGTCGTCTCCCTCGTTCTCGTTGCCCTCGTGCTCGCCAACGGTCACCGCAACAGGCGCGGCGGTGGCGGGTGCGACGGGCTCCGGGGTGGCCGCAGGCGCGGCGGGCTCCGGCGTGACGTAGACCGTGTCCACCTGGATCACGGGCGCCGGGGCGGTCTGGGCCGCGGCGTCCACCATGACGTCCGCCGCGGGGGCGGGCGGTGCGGTGACGAGCACGGCGCCGGCCGCGAGGACCAGCGCGGCCGCCAGCGAGGCGGCGAAGAGGGCGAAGCGGGTGATCATCTGGCTGAAGGCTCCCCGGTGGTGTGGCAACTGGGCCATCGTGCGGGGGCTGTCGCCCGGCGCGGCTATGCCCGGGATGAGAGATTCCACAGACAGGGGCGCAAGCCCTAGGCGAGTCCCGCCGCCCGGTCCACAATCGGCGGCATGCACATCCTTGTCGTGGAGGACGAGCCCAAGATGGCCGCCCTCATCAAGCGGGTCCTGGTTGCCGAGCGTCACGTCGTGGACGTGGCCCCGGACGGGGTCACCGCGATCGGCCTCGCGGAGAGCGGGCCCCACGACGTCATCGTCCTGGACCGGATGCTCCCGGACATCGACGGCGTCACCATCCTCCGGCTCCTGCGCGCCAAGGGGCTCGCCACGCCGGTGCTCATGCTCACGGCGCTTGGCGACGTGGACGACCGAGTGGCCGGCCTGGACGCGGGTGCGGACGACTATCTCGGCAAGCCCTTCGCCTTCTCTGAGCTGCTCGCCCGCGTTCGGGCGCTGGGGCGTCGCCCCGCTCCCACCCAGGAGAGCCGCCTCGCTGCCGGCGACATCACGCTGGACGAGCTGCGGCACGTGGCCGCCGTGGGCGAGCGGACCGTGGACCTGTCCGCGCGCGAGTTCGCGCTGCTGGGATTCCTGATCCGCCACGCCAACCAGGTGGTGACCCGCCAGCAGATCCTGGACCAGGTGTGGGGCGCGGAGCCGGACGTCTACAGCAACGTGGTGGACCTCTACATCTCGTACCTGCGGCGCAAGCTGGGCGAGGTGGGTCGAGCGGACCGGCTGCGCACCGTGCGCGGCGTGGGCTACTCGCTCAAGACCGAGGACTAGCCGGTGACCACGCCCACGGACCGCCTGCTGCGTCGAACCCGCCGCCGTCTCTTCGCGGTGACCCTTGCGCTCGTCGCGCTCCTCGTCGTGGGCGTGGGCGCCGCCACGGCGCTCGTGGCGATCCGCTCGCTGGATGCGGACGTGGATCGGTCGCTGCAGGCTGCCGTGGATGCACAGGTGGCCGCCCTGGACGGCTCGGAGACCATCACGAAGGAGGAGGGCGAGGACGGCACCGACGGGACGGAGCACCTGCCCGCCGCGGCCGACACGGTGCTCCTGGTGCTTGATCCGGCAGGCGCGGTGGTCCTGCGGCCGACCGGCACGATCGCGGGTCTCCCGGACCATGCGGCGGTCGCGGCGGCGGAGACGGCAGGCACGGACCTGCGGACGATCAGCGCGGGTGGGCGCGAGATCCGCGTCTACACGCGCCGCGTGGATGGCGAGGACGGCGCCGCAGCCCTTGGCTACGTGCAGGGCGGCTTCGTCCTCACGCTCCACGAGCGCCAGTCAAGAACCCTGCTGCTGGCGATCCTGGCCACCGCCGCGCTTGGCCTGCTCGCCGCGGCACTCATCACGCTCCTCGTCACCGGGCGCGCGCTGATCCCCATCCGTGAGTCCTTCGACGCCCAGCGCCGCTTCGTCGCGGACGCCTCGCACGAGCTGCGGACGCCCGCAGCCCTGATCCGCGCCAACGCCGAGGTGCTCCAGCGCGAGGGCCTCGTGGCGGAGGACGGGCGAGACCTCCTCGAGGACGTGATCGCCGAGGCGGACCGGCTGGGCGGGCTCGTGGGCGACCTCCTGGCGCTCGCCGCGTGGGATGAGACGCGCCTGCGGATCACACCTGCTCCGCTGGACCTCGCCGAAACCGCCCAGGACACCGTTCGTGGCGCCCAGGCGCTCGCGGCCGAGCGGGGCATCACGCTGCTGGTGGACGACACCGCGCTCGGCGGGCGGACGATGCCCGTGGAGGCAGACCGCGCCAGGATCGTCCAGCTGCTGCTGATCCTGTTGGACAACGCGGTGGACCACTCCACGACCGGCGGACGCATCACCGTCCGCCTGGGATCGGACGGCGGGTGGGCCACCGTGGACGTGGACGACGAGGGGCCTGGAATCGCCGCGGAGGACCGCGAGCGGATCTTCGAGCCGTTCACGCGCCTCCCTGGGACCACCCGTCACGGATCCGGAGGCACGGGCCTCGGGCTGGCGATTGGCCGGCGGATTGCGGAGGCGCACGGCGGCACAGTGGCTGCAGGCGTCTCCCCCGAAGGCGGCGCCCGCTTCACGGTCCGACTGCTCCTCCGGCAGCAGCGCGGGTAATCACGCGCCCGGTGGCGGCGGCGGGTAGGATCACGCCCACCGCATCGGAGGATGGCTCGTGGAGATCGGGGGCACAGCCGGGGGTGCCGGCACAGCCTGGGGCGCCGGCACACCCGCGGGCGCCGGCACACCCGCCTCGAAGGCCGTCCCCGTGACGCCCGCAGCAGCCCTCGCAACCCGGATCGCCCCGCCCCGCGAGGCGGATGGCACGCTCGCCAGGCCCTCGCTCGAGGAGCGCCTCACGGCCGGCCTGGATCGGCGCCTCACGCTGCTGGTCGCCGGCGCCGGGTACGGCAAGAGCACGCTCGCCGCGCGCGCCGCCCGGACGCGAGTCTCCGCCTGGTACACGGTGGACGCCTCGGATCGCCACATCGCCACGCTCGCCCTGGGCGTCGTGACCGCCCTGCGCCTCGCCGTTCCGCGGCTGCCGGCGGACCTGGCGGCCCCGATGGCCACGGCCATCGATCCCGTGGGCGACCTGGAGGCCGTCCAGCGGGGACAGGCGGCCGCGACCCTGGTGGCCGAGGCGCTCCAGGACGCGCTGGACCACGAGCTGGTCCTCGTCCTGGACGACGTCCACGAGCTGGAGGCGTCGGCCGGCGCATGGCGCTTCGTGGAGGCGCTGGTCCGGTTCGCCCCGGACCGCCTGCACCTGGTGATCGTCAGCCGCACCGTGCCGCCGTTCTCCGTGGAGCGGCTCCGCGCCCAGGGCGCCGTGGAGGACCTGGCCGGCCTGTCGCTCGCGTTCACCGCCGAGGAGATCGGCGTGCTCGTCAGGACGCTCCTGCCGGACGACGTGGTGCCACGCGCAAGCGTGGCCGATGCCGCGGGGCGGATCTTCACCGCCACGGCCGGCTGGCCCGCCGCCGTCCGCCTGACCCTCGAGGCGCTCCGTGCGGCACCGCAGGGCGGGCGAGAGGCCGTCCTGGACCGGCTGCAGCACCCGGACGGACCGCTCTTCGCCTATCTCGCCCACGAGGTGGTGGCCGCCGCCACTCCCCAGACGCGCGCGCTGCTCGCCCACGCGGCGCTGTTCGACCGCTTCTCCGCCCCCCTCCTTGCCGCCGCGGGCCTCGCGGACGCGGAGACCGCCCTGGGCGAGGTCATCGGCAGCGGACTGTTCCTCGTGCCACTCGCCGGCGAGCCCGGCTGGTTCTCCTTGCACGGACTGGCCCGCGAGTACGCGCTGGCACGGCTGGCGCTTCCCGACGACGAGGCCAACGCGGCACGCGCGGGTGCCGCC
>CAIYZX010000236.1 GCA_903930745.1 uncultured Chloroflexota bacterium
ACCGCCGCGCACGGTCTGACCGTGGGCGACCGGGTGACCCTGGCCTCCGTTCCGGGCATCGCCGACGGCACCTACACCGTCTCCTCTGTCCAGAGCTCCGGCACGCTGTACAACCAGTTCAAGGTCTTCGGCCAGACGGCGACCATCGGCGCTGCCGCCGGCACCGTCACGCGCAATGCGATCACCGGCACCTTCTCGGCCGTCGGCGGCGACTACTTCCGCCGCTCGGTCCCGTGGAACCCGGCGCTCCAGAACGCGTCCTGCGACAACTCCATCTACAACGCGTCCGGCACCCTCGGTGCCGCGGCGTGCTCCACGATGAACGACGCCCCGAACGGGCGCCCGGCTGCCATCCAGGCCGCCTCGACCGGCCTCACGACCGGCGTTCCGACGGCGCTCATTGGCCAGAAGGCGTTCCTGGACGAGATGTCCACCTGGTGCGCCGCCTGCCATACCCGCTACTACTCTGCCTCGAACGAGAACATCGGGGCTGAGGCGGTGATCAGCACGATCAACGCCTCGGTCACGACCTCCAGCTCGAACTTCACCTCCGGCGGCAGCTCCCCGGCGTTCGGTGACATGGTCACCTTCGCCGGCATGGCCGACGCCACGCTGAACAGCGGCAACTGGTACGTCGTGTACACGGCGACCGGTGGCGTGTTCCGCGTCACCGCCGAGGCGAACGGTCTCCAGGGTTCGGCGTACACGCCGTCCTCTGCGACCTCCTCGGGCGGGACGTTCACCCGCGTGTACCAGTCCTCCAACTCGTCGTGGGGCTACCCGCGCTACGACGGCGCCACCGAGGACCCGACCTACAAGTACCAGCACTCCACCGCCAGCAACCGCGCCTGCACCGTGTGCCACGTCGGCCACGGCTCCAACGCGGTCATGACGGGCGAGGGCGGCACGACGTTCGCCGCGAACTATCCGTACCCGGATGGCACGCTGAACGACAGCAGCCGGCTGCTCAAGGTCGACAACCGCGGCACCTGCCAGATGTGCCACGACCCGACGGGCACCGCCCCGGTCGCGACGCCTCTCGGCGCGGGCAGCACCTCCCTCCCCTGACCCAGGGCCCAGCAAGTCGGGGAACCGTCGCTTCGCGGCGGTTCCCCGCAACCCTCCAGCTCAACACCGGCCACCGGCCATCGCAGTGCCGGCCAGGCAGACAGTCCAGGAGCCCCTCACCATGAGGTTCACGATCACTCGCCGCACCACCTTCGCGTCGGTTGCCGCCGTGGTCGTCTCCGGCTGTCTCTGGCTGCTCGGCACCGCCATGCCCGTCGCTGCGGACGGTGGGCCCCACGTGGGCCTCGCCAACTCCGGCGCCACCACCCTCGCCGCCGACTCCTGCGGCGGCTGCCACCGGGCGCACACCGCCCAGGGCGAGATGCTCCTCATGCAGGCGGACGAGGTGGCCCTCTGCCTCGCCTGCCATGGCGAGACCGGCACCGGGGCAACCACCAACGTCGAGGGCGGCGTCCAGTTCGCCTCCACGAACGACGGCACCGGCACCGGCACGGTCGCGGGGGCGCTCCGCGGTGGTGGCTTCATCGAGGCGCGCATCGACACGGCGCACGGCAGCCGCGTCTCGTACCCAGTGCGTCTCAGCCGTGCCACGTACGGAACCGGCTTCTCGTCGCTCGTTGGCGTGACTGCCGCAGGCACCTCCGTCACCTCCGCCCACATGGACCTCGACGGCGCGATGGGCGTGGTGGCCCGCGGTGTGGCCTGGGGCAACGGCGCGCTCAACTCCGGCGCCGGTCCCTCGGTCAGCCTGACGTGCACCTCGTGCCACAACCCGCATGGCAACGGCAACTACCGGATCCTCAACTCCATCCCTGAGCCCACTGGCACCGGGTTCGTCGCGACGGACGCCGCGCTTGACGTGCCCGACGGGCTGCTGCCCACCGGATCGGGCGCCGCCGGCACGCGCAACTACACCGTCCAGTGGGGTCGCACCCTGAAGGACGTCACCGACGGCACGTACGTGAACAACGGCTTCGCCGGGACGCCCAGCGCCTCCGCGGGCGACTACTGGCGGAAGTACCTGCCCTGGGATGGCGTCCCCACGTGGAACGGCACGGGCATCACGGCGGCAACCGGTCACGCCGGCGACGTCCCGGAGTACGTTCCCGGCGACGCGGACAACAACGAGAGCTACCGCCTGGCGATCGCCGGCTGGTGCGCGGGCTGCCACAGCCGCTACGACGGCGGCGTCAGCGACTACATCACCCCAACCGGCGATGCCATCTACACCCACCGCCACCAGACCAGCCGCACCGAGTGCACGCAGTGCCACGTCGCCCACGGCTCCAACGCCGGGATGATCGGCGAGTCCGGCCGGATGACCTACCCGGACGGCAGCGCCCCCACCGGCGTCACGAGCGGCGACACCACGACCTACCTGAACAGCCGCCTGCTCAAGATCGACAACCGCGGCACCTGCAACGCCTGTCACGACCCCACGGGCACCGTCCCGTACACGGGCGTCGTGACCACCAAGTAGTCCCCGACCACGAGCGTCCCCACTCGATGATCACCCCCAGCTGGCTCCCATGAACCGACGACTCACCCACCGCGCCGGCCCGCTCTTCGGCCTCTGGCTGCTTCTGGTTGGCATGCTCCTGGCCGTGAGCCCAGCCATGCCGCGCGTCTCCGCGCTGGATCCCACGGCCCCGCCGGTTGTGGAGGAGCCGTCCCTGGACCCGTCGGCGACGCCCGCCGCCGATCCCACCGCAACACCCGTTCCGGATCCCACCGCAACACCCGTTCCGGATCCCACCGCCACGCCGGATCCCACGGCAACCCCGGCGCCGCTCCCGGGCGTGAAGGTGACCCACTACTGGATCGACGAGCTGTCGGACATCGGTGCCACCGTGTCCAACGGGAAGCTGGACGATCCCCGGATCGGCATGGAGCGGTTCACCGTCTACACGTTCCGCTTCCAGCTGGTGAACGACGGCACCGACGACGCCGTGGTGGACCCGCATCTCCTGGTCGCCGAGGGCGTCACGGGCGGTGCGTGGTTGATGGTCCCGGACTCCGACAACTCCAACGGGCTGCCGTTCTACGTGGCCGCGGACAAGGGGTATGGCTGGGTTGAGCGTGAGAGCTCCATCCGCGCCGCGAACCTCCGCCTCGCCACCGGCACCGATGGCGCCACCACGCCCGTGGACGGCATCTACTCCGGCGGCGTGAACCCGGTCACCGGCCTCTCGCTTCCTGCCGGCTCATTCACGGAGATCGTCTTCCAGGTTCGCGCGACCGCCGACGCGTCATGGTCCACCGCGTACCGCTTCCGGCTTCGCCTGGACGGCGCCACCGCCACCCAGCACGCGGACGCGGTGGTGGCCATGCGGACGAAGCCCGCCGGCTCCCAGGGCGAGGGCTCCCGCGCCGACCGGCCCACCGAGGCCTACGCGTTCCCGCTCAAGACGCCCACCTGGACCGCCGCCACGCTCGCCTCGGCGACGACGCCGACGTGGTCCGGGCCGGTCATGACGGCCGGTGACTACACGTCGCCCCACAGCAACTACACGCTGACCACGGACGCATGCGCGGGCTGCCACGCCACCCACACGGCGCAGGGTGAGAACCTGCTGCAGACCTCGGCAGCACCGGTGTCAACCCTCTGCTTCGTCTGCCACGATGGAAACGGTGCAACCTCCAACTCGCTGGCCGAGTGGACGTCCGCGCCGGCCAACGTCCCCGCCACCAACACCTACTACTCGCACCCGTCCCTCGTGGAGACGGGCACGGGCACCGTGTTCGCCGGGGTGGAGAACCGCCGCGCGTCCTGCGTGGACTGCCACCAGCCCCACAACGCCACCTCAACCCGCCCCACCGAGACGGCGCTTGGCTGGACGGCCGCCGGCACCATCGCCGGCGCATCCGGCGTCGCCGTGACGAACACCAATCCCAGCGATCCCACGGCGATCACCTACACCGAGAAGAAGACCGTGGACCTTGAGTACCAGCTCTGCTTCAAGTGCCACTCTGGGTACACGGTCCTCAAGAGCAACGCCGGCATGCAGCCCAGCCAGTACGTGCTGGACAAGGCCATCGAGTTCAACCCGTACAACGTCTCGTTCCACCCCGTTGAGGCCAAGGGCACCAACAGCAACTCCTGGATGGACCTGGGCCTCTCCGAGGCGTCGAGCGGCCGGGTGTACACCGGCCTGAGCTCCAGCTCCACCATCCGGTGCGCCCAGTGCCACGGCTCGTCCAGCCAGGGGACGCCGTCCGGCTCCAGTGCGACGATCGACACGCACGCGTCCGCGAACGCCGGGATCCTGATCCGGAACTACCAGAGCCAGACGCTCAACGCCCGGACGGAGTTCTACGCATCCAACGACTTCGCGCTCTGCTACATGTGCCACGCGTCGCAGCCGTTCACGGACACGAGCGGCGACTTCCGGGATGACACGAACTTCTTCGATCACGGCTTCCACACGGGCAACATCCGCCAGCGCGGTACTGACACCCAGACGGACATCAACGCCGACGGCGCCGGCAGCGGCAACGCGGTCTGCGCGGAGTGCCACTTCCGAATTCACGGCTCCGGGAACAGCGGCAACGCCGGGACCACGGTCAACCAGCGCCTGGTCAACTTCGCGCCGAACGTCCAGCCCTTCAACGGGCAGATCACGTTCGTGCAGCAGGTTGGCGTGGCGAACGGCAGCTGCACCCTCACCTGCCACGGCTTCGCGCACGACGCCAAGCAGTACTGATCCAGGGGACCGCGGAGGGCCGCGGAACCTCCACCGGACGGCACCCCACGAACGGGCCTGTATCGAGCGATACAGGCCCGTCGCGATTCATCCCCCCACCGGCCCTGCCGGGTCCCGGCCGAAATGTGCGGGCTGACGGATGGGCGCACGGCCGGGTCCCCCGGACAATCTGCACAGGTGTCACGCCGCGGCCCCTCGCGGCACTAGATGAGGGAATACGAATGGTTCGCACGCACGCGCGCGCGGTCTCGCGCGCGCGGCGGCAGGGAGGCTGGGCATGAGCCCGCGTCCTCTCCCCGCCGAAGGCCGCGCTGCGGTGGAGGATGAGCTGCTGGCCCGGCTCGGACTTCCGTCCAGCGCTTCTCCCGAGGATGTTGACGAGCTGCATGCGGCAGTCTCCGAGTTCCTCGCCAGTGCGCCGTCGCATCTCCGTGGCTGGGCGCACGCCCAGGTCGCGGCACTGGACGCGGCGTACCTCCAACTCACCGACCCGGTCGGTCTCGAGGGCTCGGCCCTCAGGAGCCCGACGAGGCCGCCGACGGTCGTACCCGGCGGGCCGGCGACACCTCCGGCCCGCCGGGATTCCGCCCCGGCTGCCATCTCCATCCCAGCGGCTCCGGACCTCGCCGACGCAGACCTCGCCGACGAGGACGACGACGAGGACGAGGCGATCGACGCCGCCGTTGCAGACCTCCGCCTGGACGCCGATGGCGAGCCGGACGCGGAGACGCTGGCGGCCCTCTACGCCTCGGTGACCCCGAGCGCGCATGCGGACATGGCGCCCGGCGCGCGTGCCGCACGGCCCACGAAGAAGGAGCGCCGCGAGGCGCGCCGCGTCGCTGCGGCCACCGCCGCCCCGGTCGCGGCCACCGCGTCCGCC
>CAIYZX010000237.1 GCA_903930745.1 uncultured Chloroflexota bacterium
ATCGTGGACCGGATGGAGCAGCGGGGCCTCGTGGAGCGGCGGCGCGACGAGCATGACCGGCGCATCGTCCGCGTCCAGCCCACGGAGCAGGGTCGGAACCTCATGAACGGAATCGCCGCGGAACGGCGGGACCACCTCGCGGCGCTGCTGGACCAGCTGCAGGACGACGACCTCGCCGCCTACCTCAAGGGAACCAAGGCCATGCGCCAAGCGCGTGAGCGAATGCACGAACACCTCAAGACCCGTCACAAGGAGCCCAACGCGTGATCCCGATCCTGCGGCGCTACCTGCGACCGTACTCAGGACCCATCGCCATCGTGCTGGTCCTGCTGCTGGTCCAGGCCATCGCCAACCTGTACCTGCCGGAGCTCAACGCCGACATCATCAACAACGGCGTGGCCAAGGGCGACACGGACTACATCATGCAGACGGGCGGGTTCATGCTCGCCGTCACGTTCCTGCTGATGCTGGCCGCGTTCGTCGCCGTGTACCTCAGCGCCAAGATCGCCATGGGCTTCGGCCGCGACCTGCGCAGCGGCATCTTCCGCAAGGTGGAGACGTTCAGCGCCGTGGAGGTCAACCACTTCGGCGCCGCCAGCCTCATCACTCGGAACACCAACGACGTCCAGCAGGTGCAGCAGGTGGTCCTGCTCGCGCTCAACATGATGATCACGGCCCCCATGCTGACCATCGGCGGCGTGATCATGGCCATCCGTCAGGACGTCCCCCTCACCGGGATCCTGCTGGTGATCATCCCCATCATGCTGGGCCTCATCGGCATCGTCATGACCCGGGCGATCCCGCTCTTCCAGGCGATGCAGAAGAAGATCGACCGCATCAACCTCGTCATGCGCGAGACCCTCGCCGGCGTCCGCGTCATCCGCGCGTTCGTGCGAACCCGCCACGAGGAGCAGCGCTTCGACGAGGCCAGCCTGGACCTGATGCAGACCGGCCTCAAGGTCAACCGCCTCTTCGCCATCACGATGCCCGCGCTCATGCTGATCATGAACCTGAGCACGGTGGCGGTCCTGTGGCTGGGCTCCTACCGCGTGGACAGCGGCGACATGCCCATCGGCAACCTCACCGCCTTCCTGCAGTACATCATCCAGATCCTCTTCGCGATCATGATGGCCACCATCATGTTCGTGATGGTCCCCCGCGCGGCCGTGGCCGGCGGGCGCATCAAGGAGGTCCTGGACACCCAGCCCACCATCACGGACCCGGAGCACCCGGTCTCCCCGAAGCGCACCGGCACCGTGGAGTTCCGCAACGTGGAGTTCCGCTACCCGGGCGCCCAGGACCCGGTCCTGCGCGACATCTCCTTCACGGCGAACCCCGGCGAGACCACGGCCATCGTGGGCTCCACGGGCTCCGGCAAGTCCACGCTGATCAACCTGCTGCCGCGGTTCTACGACGCCACCGGGGGCCAGGTCCTCGTTGACGGCGAGGACGTGCGGAACCTTGACCGCCAGGATCTCTGGCGCCGGATGGGCATGGTGCCCCAGAAGGCGTTCCTGTTCGGCGGCACAGTCGCCAGCAACCTCCGCTACGGCGACGAGGACGCCAGCGACGACGACCTGTGGCGCGCCCTCGCCATCGCGCAGGGCAAGGACTTCGTGGAGCAGATGCCCGAAGGTCTCCAGGCGCCCATCAGCCAGGGTGGCACGAACGTGTCCGGCGGCCAGCGCCAGCGCCTGGCGATCGCCCGCGCCCTCGCCCACAGGCCAGACATCTACATCTTCGACGACAGCTTCTCCGCCCTGGACTTCAAGACGGACGCGCGCCTCCGGGCGGCGCTCGCGAGGGAGCTGGGCGAGGCCACGGTGATCATCGTGGCGCAGCGCGTTGGAACCATCCTGCACGC
>CAIYZX010000238.1 GCA_903930745.1 uncultured Chloroflexota bacterium
CCAGGCGCCGGGCCGGCTCAACCTCCTGGAGGTGGGCGGGACGCGCGTGGTCATCGACTACTGCCACAACGTGGACGGCATGCGCGCGCTCGCGGACTTCGTGAACCGGATGATGACGGAGCCGCAGACGCGGACCGGCGTGCTGGGCGTCACGGCGGCCGAGGCGGCGCACCCGCACCGGACCGGGCGGGCGATCGGGGTCATCGGCATCCCGGGCGACCGGCGTGACCAGGACCAGCGGGAGTACGGCGCCTGGGCCGCAACGGCCTTCGACGAGATCATCATCCGCGAGGACCGCACGCTGCGCGGGCGGCCGGTGGGTGAGTCCGCGGCCAACGTGGCGGCCGGCATCCGGGACGCGCAGGCGGATCCCGAGCGCCAGACGCGCGTGTCCAAGGTGGAGAAGATCTTCGACGAGCCCACCGCGGTGCGTCTCGCGCTCCGGCGGGCCTCGCCGGGTGACCTCGTGGTCTTCTGCGCGGACGACTCCGTGGCGGTGTATCGCGACTCCATGGCCCTTGCCGGCCAGGGCGGCGGCGGCACGGCGTTCGCGGACCCGGGGGAGATGCTCTAGCAGGTGGCCGTCCCGGCCGGCTGAAGGGCCCGTCCCGGCCCCGGACCGGCCCCACCGCACCCCACGGGCGTGGGGTGGCGCTCCTGCCGTGCCGCGCGTTCTACTTGCCCCGCGGAGGGGCGCGCCCGCGCCCCGTCATGGGTTGATGGTGACGTGGACGGCTTCTTCGAGACCGATGATCGTGACGGCGGGACACCCGCGCCCTCCGCCGGCGAGGCCGCCGCGTTCGCCCTGCTGGACGCCATGCCCCACGGGGGCGTGATCCTTGGCGCAGATGGGTGCATCGGTCACGCGAACGCCGCCTTCCTGGCGATGCTGGGACTCCCTGTGGCTCGCGTCGCGGGGACTCGACTCGCGGATCTGCTCGATGGTCCGGCCGGGCCGGCGTTCGAGGCCGCCTTCGACGGCGCAGCCACGGCCGAAACCGAGGTCGAGGTCTCCGTCAACCGCGACAACGGGACCACGGTGCTGCTGGCGCTTCGTCTCGCGCCCCTGGGCAAAGGCGGCCTTGACGGCCGTTCCCTTGTCGCCGTGGACCTCACGGAGCGGCATCGGCTCGAATCGCGCATCCGCAGCCTTGCGCTCACCGACGAGCTGACGGGCCTGTACAACGCGCGCGGCTTCTTCGCGCTCGCGGACCAGGTCACGCGCGTCGCGCATCGGGCCGGCGCCCAGGTCCTCGTGGCCTTCGCGGACGTGGACGGCCTGCGCCGGATCAACGATGCCCACGGCCACCGCGAGGGAAGCCTCGCCCTCATGGACACCGCGGTGATCCTCCGCCAGACCTGCCGGGACGCGGACCTCATCGCGAGGATCGGTGGGGACGAGTTCGCGGTGATCGGCATGGTCCCCAAGGCGGACGGCGGTCCCCGCCTCGTGGAGCGCATCCGCGAGCAGTTGGACGCACACAACGCCGGGGCGGGCCGGCCGTACGCGCTCACCGTGGACGTGGGCGTCGCGACCGGGTCGTCGGAGCCGCCCGTGGACATCGCGGACCTGCTGCATCACGCCGACATGGCGATGTACGAGGCGCGCCGGGCCCGGACCCAGGCGGCCCTCGAGGCCGCCACGGTGGCCCGGAGCTAGGCCCGGGGACCAGGAACCGGGGCGCCGGGCTCAGGCGCTCGTGGCGCCGCGCGCGCGGAGGAGCGCGTACGCCTCCTCGCGCTGCTCGTGGCAGAACAGGACGATCACCTCACCACCGGGCAGCGGCGCGTCCATGGCGGCCGCAAGCGCCTCCACCTCCGTCTCGTGGACGGGAACGCCGGCCGGGTCCTTGCCGCCGGCCTGCAGGCCACTGCGCAGGAGGCGCAGCACGTCAGCGCGCTCGCGCCCTCGCAGGTAGCGGAGATCCTCCTTGATGAGCACGCGGGCCGTGTGCCGGGCGGCGGCCGCGGCGAGGGCGGAGATGGACTCGTCCGGGCGATCGCCCGCGCTGCCGATGATCGCGGTGACGCCCCGGCCCCGTGCGAGGGCGGCCGCAACGTCCAGGATCACGTTCGCCCCGGCCTCGTTGTGTGCGAAGTCCACGATCACCGTGCTGCCACCCAGCTCGAACACGTTGAGGCGGCCGGGCGAGAGCTCCGGGGTTGGGCGGAAGTCGCGCAGGCCCGCGGCCACCTGGGCCGGCGTCATGCCCAGGGCGAGGGCGCCGGCGGCGGCGGCCAGCGCGTTCGCCACGTTGTGACGGGCGGTCCCGCCCAGGGTGACCGGGATCTCGTCCACGCGAACCAGCGGGGTGGTGGCGGGGCCGTCCCACAGCACCAGCTCGCCGTCCGCCACCACCACGGCGCGGCCACCCGTTCGTCGGTTCCGGGCCAGCGGGACCAGCGCCGCCGTGGCGGGCGCGATGCTGAACCAGGTCACGGAGCCCCGGACGCGCCGAGCGACGGCCACCACGTGCGGATCATCGGCGTTGAGCACCACGGTGCCGCCGGGTCGCGTCACGCGGCAGACGGTGGCCTTCGCCTCGGTCAGCTGGCCCAGCGTGTGGATGCCGCCGAGGTCCAGGTGGTCGGACGAGATGTTCGTGAGGATGGACACATCGTTGGACTCGTAGCCCATGCCGCGCTGGACAAGACCACCGCGGGCGGTCTCCAGCACCGCGATGTCCACGTCGTCCCTGCCCAGGATCGCAGCGGCGCCGCCCGGTCCGGTCCAGTCGCCGGCATCAACCAGGCGCTCGTCCACGAGGATCCCGTCGGACGTGGTGGTCCCAACGTGGCGGCCGGCCTGCAGCAGGATGTGCGTCAGCAGGCGCGTGACCGTGGACTTGCCGTTGGTGCCGGTGATGGAGATGACGGGGATGCGCCGGTCTGCGTCGCGGACCCACGACGGGGACGTGGTGCGGGCTCCCACGATGCGCTCGCCCCAGCGGGCGACCAGGCGGGCCTGCGTCCCGGTGAGGCGGGTGCGCCGTGCGGGCGAGACGGAGCGGGTGGCGAGGTCGAAGGCGCCCTCCGCGATGGCGCGGGCCCGCCCGGACGCCGTCCACGGCCAGGTCACGATCCATCGCCCCGCGTCCGTGGCCCGGTGGACCTCAACCGGTCCCGGGCATGCCGCGTCGTGGTCTGCGCGGAGCCTGCGCACCCAGGCCACCAGGTCCGCCACGGCGTCCGGCCACTCGCGTGCGGGCACGGCCGCGGCGGCATGCGCGACCAGGCCATCGGCGTCTCGCGCCCCCTTCCAGGGGCGCGTTCGTCCCACGGCAACCTCGAGCTTGATCACCGGCTCAAGGCGGTACAGGTTGGGCCCCTCGTAGAGGCGGGTCTCGATCAGGCGCACGGTCTGCGCACTCTACGCGGAGCGGCGTCCTGCGGCACGCCCGTTGCGCGCCCCGGCGGCGCTAGACTCAGCCAACCATGCCTGCCGTCGACCCTGCGCTCATCACCCACGAGGAGCTGGCCGCGATCCGCGCCCGCCTCGATGCCACCTTCCCCTCCTATCTCGCAGACCTGGAGGCGTTGGTCAACACGGACTGCGGCTCGTACACCAAGACCGGCGTTGATCACATCGGCCGGTTCGTGCAGGAGCGGCTCCGGAACCTGGGTGCCCACCGCGTCACCAGCCACCCGAACGAGCAGGACCTGGGCGAGACGGTGATCGCGGACTTCGCGGGCACCGTCTCGGACGGCCCCACGGTCCTGTGCATCGGCCACATGGACACGGTGTTCGACGAGGGCACCGCGGCAGAGCGCCCGTTCCGCATTGGCGACGGCATCGCCACCGGCCCGGGCGTCACGGACATGAAGTCCGGGCTCCTCACCGGCCTGTACGCCATCGAGGCCGCGGCAGCCGCCTGCAAGGGCCTCCCCGTGGGACGGTTGATCTTCGTGGCCAACCCGGACGAGGAGATCGGCTCACCCGTCTCCACGCCCCACATCACGCGCCTGGCGGCGGAGGCGGACGTCTGCCTCGTGCTGGAGTGCGCGCGGGCGAACGGCGACATCGTCTCGTCGCGCAAGGGGACCATGGACCTCGTGGTCACGGTGCACGGGAGGGCGTCGCACGCGGGCGTGGAGCCGGAGAAGGGCCGCAGCGCCATCCTTGAGGCGGCCCGGATCATCACGGACCTGCATGCGCTCAACGGCCGCTGGCCTGGCGTCACGGTGAACGTGGGGGTGGTGGAGGGCGGCACCCGCCCGAACGTGGTGGCGGAGCGCTGCAGCATGGAGGTGGACGTGCGCGCCGTGACCCGCGAGGGTCTCGAGGCGGTGCAGGCGGCCATCGACGAGGTGCTGGTTCCCCGGGCGGTGCCCGACGTGACCGTGACCGTGGACGAGACCGCGCGCCACTGGCCGATGGAGAAGCTGGCCCGGTCCGGGCACCTGGTGGACCACGCGGTGAGCCTGGCGGACCGGCTGGGCTTCGAGCTGCGCGATGCCGCAACGGGGGGTGCGTCCGATGCGAACACCACCGCCGGCCTGGGCGTCCCCACGATCGACGGCCTGGGGCCCATCGGTGGCCTGGACCACGCCCCTGGCGAGTACCTGGAGGTGGCCTCCATCGTGCCGCGGACGGAGCTCCTGGCCGCCCTGCTGACGGCCATCGGGCGGGACCCGGAGGTGAAGGCCTGGCGC